>RFZR01000014.1 GCA_009920595.1 Alphaproteobacteria bacterium
AGCGTGTTGTCGGGTGGAAGATCGCGGCGACAAGCAAGGCCGGACAAGCCCATATCAATGTTGATGGCCCCTTAGGTGGGCGCTTGTTATCAAGCCGCATATTAAAGCCTCACTCTTCTGTGCGGCTGGGCGATAACATCATGAAAGTGGCGGAGGTTGAATTTGCCTTCCGTTTTGCGCGCGATTTGCCGCCTCGTAGTTCGGATCATTCATATGATGAAGTTATGGATGCCGTGCAAAGCCTTCATCCATCGATCGAGATTCCCGACTCGCGTTATAATGATTTCACGGCCGTCGGGGCGCCCAGTCTGATTGCAGATACGGCATGCGCTTCATGGTTGATGATTGGCGAGCCCTTTGCTGAAACCTGGCGTGAGCTTGATCTTGCGGAACATGAAGTGCATGCGTTGAAAGCTGATAAGGTTGTTGCAAGTGGTGCGGGAAGAGCCGCGTTGGGCGATCCCCGCATCGCGCTTCACTGGCTTGTGAATGAAGTCTCCCGTTTTGCCGAAGGCATCAAAGCGGGCGATGTCGTCACAACAGGAACATGCGTGGTGCCTGTTCCCATTATGGAAGGCGATTATGTGATTGCCGATTACGGACACTTGGGCCGACTGAGCATCGTGATTGCGTAAGATTTTAAATTGGAAAGAATTTAATGCTCGCCGCCGCCGCGCGCGGGATTAGCGCGTTTAATCGCCGGCAAAACAATCAGCATAAGAAGAAAAATCAAAGTGAGCGCGAGGAAAACGTCACCAAGCGCGAGCACCAGCGCTTCGCGGCGGGCGAGAAGTGATAGTTGTTTTGTTGCTGCAAGCGCCGCGCCATCACCGAGGGTAGAAAAGCCTTGTGTGATATTGGCAAGCGTTTCATCGGCGACTTGTCGCCCCCAAATGATCTTTTCGCGAAGATTATGGAGATGAAAATCCCATCGTTCATTCATAAGTGTGTTGATAAGCGCGAGGCCTACCGCGCCACCCAGATTTCGCGTGAGATTGAAAAGGCCTGATGCATTTTTCAATCTCTCGGGCGGAAGTGTACCGAGCGCCACATTATTGATTGGCACCATGCAGAACATCAAAGACACACCACGGAAAATCTGTGGCCAAATTAATTCGTGGAAGCCCCAGTCTTTGGTGAGCGTTGAGGCGAGAAATGTGCCGATGGCAAAACCAAAAATGCCCATCGCGAGCATCGCACGGGGGTCTAGTTTCGTTGATAGTCGACCAGCAAAAGGTGCGGTGAAAAACATTGCCACGCCGGTCAAAAACATCGTCTCGCCAATTTCAAGCGACGTGTAACCGCGCACCCGAGCAAGAAAGACCGGATAAATATAGGTTAGGCCGTATAGACCGATACCGATCGTGAAAGAGGCCAAACATCCCGCTGCAAAATTTCGATTTGAAAAGGCTTTAAGATCAACAATCGGCGTGAGTGCGGTGAAGGCGCGATAGAAAAAAATCACACCGCCGATCATGCTGACAAGCGCACACCAACGGATCGCTTCATCTTGAAACCAATCTTTGGCGGTGCCTTCTTCAAGCACATATTCAAGCCCACCGAGGAGAGCGGCCATTGCGGCAAGACCCCACCAATCAAAGGTCTTGAACAAACCCCAATTGGGCTTGTCAAAATCGATCAGGAACCATGCTGCAAGCGTGACACCAATTCCGGGAATGACATTCACAAGAAAAAGCCAATGCCACGAGAACAAATCGGTTAGATATCCGCCCGCAGTCGGGCCGATGGTGGGTGCGAGTGTCGCCACAAGGCCAATGATCGGCGAGACGATTGACTGTTTCTCGCGGGGAAAAATCGTGAAAGCCGCTGAAAAGACGGAAGGGATCATGCCTCCGCCTATAAAGCCTTGCAGCGCGCGCCAGATGATCATTTCTTCAATCGATGAAGCTTGCGCGCACATCACGCTCATCAGCGTAAAGCCCGCGGCCGATATGGCGAAGAGATAACGCGTTGAAATCATGCGTCCGAGAAAGCCCGAGAGGGGGATCATGATCACTTCGGCGATGAGATAGGCGGTCTGTACCCAGGAAATTTCTTCTGCACTTGCCGAGAGGCCAGCTTGAATTTCAGCCAGTGACGCTGAGACAATTTGAATATCGAGAATGGCCATGAACATGCCAAACACCATGCCGGTGAAGGCAACGACACGCCGTGCCGTCAATACCGGCTGAGGCGGCCATGCTTGTGCGGGCGCGCTCATGGTTTTGTCGGATCGATCTCAACCGTCACTGAAAGACCCGGACGCAGAAGTTTTTCACGTTTGATCTCGTCAGGCAGCGCTATTCGTACCGGAATACGTTGCACGACTTTCGTAAAATTGCCTGTCGCATTTTCAGGGGGCAAGAGAGAAAACTGAGCGCCTGTTGCTGGAGAAAGACTTTCAATTTTACCTTCAAACACACGGTCGGGGAACGCGTCAGCGCGAATCTCCGCGCGCATTCCAACTTTTAACGGTGCTATTTGAGTCTCTTTCAAATTGGCGTCCACATAAACGCTCTCAAGTTGAACGAGTGCGAGAAGCCTCATGCCTGGTTGAACAAATTGTCCAAGCTGCACAGCCTTATTGCCAACAACACCATCGAAAGGCGCGCGAATATCCGTGAAAGAGAGATCGCGCTTTGCACGGGTCAGAACGGTTTCGAGTTCACTTTTACTGCTTGCGAGTTCTGATTTTTGTGCTTTCAAAACATCAAGGCCCGCTTCTGCTGCTGCCAATCCGGCGCGTGCGCTTTGTAATGCGGCTTGCGTGCGATCACGATCCGCACGGGCCTGATCAAGTTTTGCACGGCTGTTAAAATCTGCTGCTGCCAAAGTTTGTGCGCGATCAAAATCACCTTGTGCGCGCTGCGCATCGGCTTCAGCAGCGGCGATTTGCGCGCGCGCTTGCGTGATTGATGCATTTTGTTGAAGCGATTGACTGTCAAGCCGCGCGAGGCTTGCATTTTGTGTTTCAATTTTGCGTTCGGCGCTTTCGACCGCAAGGCGATAATCGCCATCGTCTATTTTGGCGAGTAGATCGCCCGCTTTCACGATTTGATTGTTGACGATTGATACCGCAACCACATGGCCTGAAACGCGTGATGAGATTGTTGAAACAGACGCGCCGACATAGGCGTCGTCCGTTGAAATGACAAAGCGACCATGGGTCCAATAAGAGAAGAGCCAAGTGCCCAAAGCGCCAAGAACAATGACGATTACGACGGGCAGAATGATGGCCCGGGGTGAACGCCGCTTGGGAAGCGGCGCCATGTTCTTTTCGGTAGAGCCGGGCAGGGTGGTTGCGGAGTCATTCATGGATCAAGCCATCCTGTCAGGTCGGGCTGAAAACAAAGATTAAGTGGAAGGATCTGAGAGCCGCCTAACCCTTTTGGGATCGGAATGCAATTTCCGTTTTTGGGATGTTGATATGCGGTGATGCAAGCCGCGCTTGTGTCATGAGGCTTGAGGCGCAATAAAGAGGCATCTTTTCTGTTTAGGCTCAGTCCCATGTCTTCCTTGTCCGCAGCGTCACTTGATCATGCCCGTGCCCTTCTGCGTCAATTTCCACTGATTGATGGGCACAATGATCTGCCTTGGGTTGTGCATTCGACCAAAACGGCTGGGATGAGCCTGAAAAACTACGATCTGTCGCGCCTTCATGCTGAGACGGATACGGATACGCCACGGCTCATTAAAGGGCAGGTGGCCGCGCAATTTTTTGCGGCCTTTGTGCCGACGCTTGCCGATAAGCCGGGCCGCATGACGTTGGAACTCATTGATATGATCCGGCAGATCCCAGAGGCGTGGCCCGAGTCCTATGCCTTTGCGACCTCTGCCGCTGAAATCAAACGTGCCTTTCGCTCCGGCAAAATTGCCGTGCTTGCAACCGTTGAAGGCGGAACCGGATTGGAAAACTCTTTGGCGCCGCTTCGTGTGTGGCATGCCGCCGGTGTCCGACTCATGACGCTTTGCCATAATGAAACACTTGATTGGGTGGATAGCGCGACAGACGCGCCGCGTCATGAGGGACTAACGAAATTTGGCGAAGCGGTTGTGCTCGAGCTCAATCGTTTGGGAATCATTGTTGATCTTGCCCATACCGCGCCACGCGTCATGCATCGTGTTCTTGATATTTCGCGTGCGCCTGTTCTCTTCTCTCATAATAACGCAACGACCTTGTGCGATCATCCGCGCAATGCACCTGATGATGTATTGGATCGCATTCGTGCAAAGAAAAGCGTGATTATGGCGACTTTTGTTCCTGATTTTATCAGCCAGAAAGCGCGTGATTGGGCGCGTCCCTTAAAAGACAATTATGGCAAATCGTCTTTTCTTGAAAATCAAGAGGCGCGTGTCGCCGCTCATATTGCAGAAGCCGGACCACAACCGAAAGCAACGATCAGCGAATTATGCGACCATATTGAATATCTTACGAGCCGCACCGGTTTGAATCATATTGGTATTGGTTCTGATTATTTTGGAGGCACGACACCAGAAGGTCTCGAAGATGTCTCCAAATTTCCTTATCTGATTGCGGCGTTGATTGATCGCGGGTGGTCAGACCAAGCGCTCGAGAAACTCTGCGGCGGCAATATTCTTCGTTTGATGAAATCGGTTGAACGTATGGGCGAGGTGTTGCGCGCAACGGAGGCGCCGCGTACGGGGCGAATCGAGGATTATGATCTCTAATCCTCACGCCTCACCAAACACGCGGTTGAAAATCGTATCGACATGTTTGAAGTGATAGCCAAGATCAAAGAGTTCATCAATCTCGGTTGATGAGAGTTTCGATGACACATCGCTGTCAGCTTTGAGTATACGCATCTTCACGACTCGCGCCTTTTTGCGTAAGTGCCAAAAGTACGCGTTGCGAATGAACAAGGCCGCCGAGGCGATCAAGATTTTTCTGCATATTCTCTGGATAGACAACGAGTTTATCGATCACATTCGTTAAACGGGCGAGTGCAAAATCCAGAGTGACAGTGGCGTCGGGCCCAAACATCCGCTCGACAGAGGAGTGCGAAATATCACGCTCGTGCCACAGCGCCACATTTTCAAGCGCCGGTGTCACCGCTGCACGCACGATGCGGGCAAGGCCTGTTAGATTTTCGGTGAGAACGGGATTGCGCTTATGCGGCATGGCGGACGAGCCTTTTTGACCCGGCGAGAAATACTCTTCCGCTTCATAAACTTCTGATCGTTGTAAATGCCGAATTTCTGTCGCGAGTCTTTCGATTGAAGATGCAATCACGCCGAGCGTTGCAAAAAACATCGCATGCCGGTCACGTGGAATCACTTGCGTTGAAACAGGCTCAATGCTGAGGCCAAGTTTTTTGGCCACATGCTCTTCAACGCGCGGATCAATATTCGCAAATGTGCCGACGGCTCCAGAAATCGCACAGGTGGCGATATCTTTACGAGCGGCGACAAGGCGTTCGCGGCAGCGGGTGAATTCGGCATAAGCGGCGGCGAGTTTCAAACCGAAGGTGACGGGCTCCGCGTGGATGCCATGTGAGCGGCCGATCGTCGGCGTCATCTTATATTCGAAAGCACGACGCTTAATGGCAGACAATAAATCATCAATATCTTTGAGCAAAAGATCAGCAGCGCGCGCCATTTGAATTGCAAGCGTCGTGTCGAGCACATCGGATGATGTCATGCCTTGATGAACAAAGCGTGCGTCATCGCCGATAAATTCAGCAAGATGGGTAAGAAACGCAATCACATCATGTTTGACTTCGCGTTCGATTGCGTCGATTTTCTCGACGTCAAATTTTGCCGCGCTGCCTTTTTCCCAAATGGTCTTTGCTGCCGATTTAGGAATCACGCCGAGCTCTGCCATCGCATCACAGGCATGGGCTTCGATCTCGAACCAAATGCGAAATTTGGTTTCAGGTGACCAAATGGCGACCATTTCAGGGCGGCTATAACGCGGGATCATCAGACAGTCTCCGGTGATTTTTTCGTGGCGTGTGAAGCGGCATCACGCAAAGCCATGATGGCGTCATGATAAGTTTTAGATTTTGATTTGAATATCGACGTACCAGCAACAAAACTATCTGCGCCGGCGCGTGCGGCAAGCGTTGCTGTCTCTGGGGTCACGCCCCCATCAACTGAAAGATTAATCGGTCGCCTTCCAATAAGCGCTCGGACCTCAGCGATTTTTGGCATCATTGCATGAAGGAATATTTGACCGCCAAAGCCGGGATCGACCGTCATCACATTGACGACATCAATCTGATCAAGATGGGGTAAAACATCAATGGCCTCGTTGCGTGGTGTCAAAACAAGTCCCACGCTCATCGCATGCGCGCGTATTGATCGGATCAAATTCGAGATGTCTTCCTCAAGATCCCAATGAAGAAGAATCCGATCGCATCCTGCCTCTTTCAACGCATCAATCCAGGCGTGAGCCGGGGTTGCCATAAGGTGAACGTCGAATGGCTTTTTTGTGTAAGCTCTCAGGGCTTGAAACATGCGCGGCCCGAAACTCAAATTTTTGAATACATGCCCGTCGATCATATCGAGATGAATACGATCGCCGCCCGCCTGATCGGCTTTCATGACCTCGTCGCCAAGGCGCGCATAATCGGCAGCGAGAATCGAGGGGATGATCTGGATCGGGCGGGTCATAGGCGCCCGATAGCATTGACCCGCCTGCGACACAATGCGGAGGTCCCTTTGTCCCCCAGGAAGGGGTTTTTGACGACCAAAGCGCTTGCCGAGCCTGGCTCCCTTTGCCAAAAGACGGCACCTGAAGGAGTGTCTTTGTATGGCCGATCGTAACTTTGATGTGATGGTGTTGGGCGCAGGGATTGTCGGGCTCGCCGTGGCTTTGAAGACGCAAGAGAAGGGCAAACATGTCCTCCTCGTTGATCAGGCCGAGGCGGGCTCCAAGACGAGTTATGGCAATGCCGGGATCATCGAACGCGCCTCCTTTCTTCCATACGCCTTTCCTCGGGATGTAAGAGAGCTTATCGACTACGCATTCAACCGCCGGACTGATGCGCATTATCATTTTGGCGCTCTGGCATCGGTCGCGCCTTGGCTCTTTCGTTATTGGTGGAATTCGGAGCCAAAGCGTTATGAGCGCGCGATTGCGGGCGCAAAACCGCTCATTGAAAATTGCCTCGCTGAACATGAGCCTTTGATTGCTGCTGCGGGTGCCGAAGCGCTTATTCGCCGTACCGGATGGATCAGAGCCTATCGCACTGAGAAAAAGGCTGAAGCGTCATTGCGCGATGCTGAAAAGCTGAAACAATTCGGCGTAACTTATGATGTTCTCGACAAAGCGGGATTGGCGCAGCGCGAACCGCATCTTGGTGACGGCGTGATCGGTGCGGTTCATTACAAAGATCCGGCGAATATTTCTGATCCCCAAGGTCTTTCACTGGCTTATCGCGCGCTTTTTGAAAAACGTGGCGGTGTCTTCTTGAATGCCGATGCAAAGAGTTTGCGCGAAGAGGGGAGTGAGTGGCGCATCACTTCACCGCTTGGCGGATTGAAGGCCAAGGATGTTGTGATTGCGCTTGGTCCCTGGGCGCAGGAATTTGTGCGCAATTTTGGTTATGATTTACCGATGGGCGTGAAGCGTGGTTATCATATGCATTATGGGACCGCAGGCAATGCCGTGCTCAATCATACGGTCTATGACGCGGATCACTCTTATGTGATTGCTCCGATGGCCAAGGGCGTAAGATTAACAACTGGCGCGGAGTTTGCGCATCGCGATGCGAAGCCGACACCGGTTCAACTTGAAAAACTAGAACCGAAAGCACGCAAGTTCTTTCCCCTTGCAGAAAGACGTGATGCAGAGCCTTGGTTGGGCGCGCGGCCATGCACGTCCGATATGTTGCCGGTGATTTCAAAAGCGCCGCAGCATAAGGGAATGTGGTTTGCTTTTGGGCATGCGCATCATGGTTTGACGCTTTCAGCCGTTACAGGGCGTCTCATCGCCGAAATGATTGCTGGCGAAGAGCCCTTCATCGATCCGACGCCTTATCGCGTCGAACGGTTTTCGTTCTAACGGGATCTTGCTTTCCAATCCGGCAGAGCTCCCGCAAAAGGCAAAGCTTTCGCTTCATAAACGCCGCGGGCAATGGCGCGGGCAAGAACGTCAGCCGCGGCGATGCAGAGTTCGGTGAGATCCATCACGCCTTTATCAAGCGGCTTGAAGCCGGTTGCCGCCGCAAAGAGTGTGTCGCCATCCATGGGCGTATGCGCGGGGCGTATGGCGCGCGCCAAACCATCATGCGCGGCGAGGGCCAGTCTTTTGCATTCCGCTTTCGTGAGCATCGCATCGGTGGCAATACATCCGATGACCGTGTTCGCGCGTTGCGCGGAGCCTTTCAAACGTGGACGAAGATCATCTTCAGAAATTGTTTTTGGAAGACCGAGACCACCAAATTCGTTGCTTTGCTCATAAGGCGCGGCCCAGAAATGTGGACCATCGCCGATGGTGGCTGTGCCCACCGCATTGACCGCCACAATCGCACCGATTGTAAAACCTGAAGCGGTTCTCACACTGGCTGAGCCAAGTCCGCCTTTGAGCGTTGCAGTTGTTGCGCCATAGCCTGCGCCCGCCGTGCCGAGTGCCACATCAAGGCTTGAAGATTTTGTCGCCTGATAGCCCAACTCCCAGTAAGGCGGCATCCGACCCCACTCTTTATTGCCGCCATTCAGCAAATCGAAAAGGATCGCTTGCGGGACGATGGGCACACGGACGGGTCCGACTTCGAAACCGCGCCCCTTTTCTTTCAGCGCTGCCATCGCGCCGCCCGCTGCATCAAGCCCGAAGGCTGAGCCACCCGAGAGAAGGATTGCATCGACATGATCCACCGTCATCTCGGGTTCGAGGAGGGCGGTGTCGCGCAAGCCCGGCGCGCCACCAAGTGTCGCGATAGAGGCCACTGTCGGACGATCAAACACAATCGCGGTCACGCCCGTGGCCGCGGCTTCATCATGCGCTTCGCCGACTGTTAAGCCCGGCACATCGGTGATCAGATTTTTCATCGCGCGGGAGAGTGGCGCAGCACGCGCCTCAGTGCAAGTCTTGGCAAGCGATCAAACCTTGCCTCTCTGCGGGCGTGGCCCTATCAAAAGCCTATGACCGATGTGACCTATCCTGTCGCGGCGTTTGCCGGCCTTGTGTCTTTCTTAAGCCCCTGCGTCTTGCCGCTGGTGCCGCCTTATCTGTCTTTTATGGCGGGCACGGCGATTGAAGATTTCGTTGAAGGCGGTGAGCGGCGTGTCAGGCGCGATGTGCCGCTTGTGGCGCTTCTTTTTGTTTTGGGCTTTTCAACGGTCTTCGTGTTGCTCGGCGCAACCGCATCGGCCTTTGGCCAAGTTTTGAGATCTTATATCGATGTTCTCTCGATTGCCGCAGGCATCGCGATCATCGCCATGGGCCTGCATTTCCTTGGCATCTTTCGTATCGCGATGTTGTTTCGCGAAAAACGGGTGCAGGTTGAAAAACCTTCGGGGCCCTTAGGCGCTTACGTCATGGGCCTTGCTTTCGCTTTCGGGTGGACGCCTTGCATCGGCCCTGTGCTTGCCGCGATCCTCGCGGTTGCGGGATCAGAAGAGAGTGTCGGACGCGGTGCTTTGTTGCTCGCCGTTTATTCGCTCGGCCTTGGTATTCCTTTTATTCTTGCCGCTTTTGCAATGGAACATGCGGTGAAATTTATTCGCCGTTTTCGTGCTCATCTTGGAAAAGTCGAAAAGGCGATGGGCGGATTGCTCGTCTTGACCGGAATTGCGTTTCTAACGGGCTCAATGACGTCTTTTTCTTTTTGGTTGATCGAGACATTTCCGGCGCTGGGGAAGCTCGGTTAGGGATCTTTCACGGTGCGTGAGAATGTTGCGGCCTTGAAATAAAATCACTCATTCCTGCGTTGAATTTTTTCCAGGTGAAAATTGTGTAGTCCGATCGTGAACGGTCGCCTTGTTTATCAAATGAAATTTCACCAATCACGGTTTTGTAAGTGGTGCCTGAGCGCAATTCTTCGGCGATTTTTTTAGTGTCCGTTGATTTGATTTTGCGTGCGGCGTCCGCCAGAACTTGGACCGATGCATAAGCATTCAATAGATAAGAGTCCGGCTCTATAGTTTTGGATTCGAGTTTTTTGACGAGGTCTTTGGCTTCCGGTCTCGTGCGTGCCGGGAGAGGGAAGGTCATCACTGTGCCTTCCGCGCCTGGGCCGGCAATCAAAGCCACTTCATCTGAAGCGATCATATCTCCAGACATCAAAACAGTTTTCAAACCCTGCTCTCGCATTTGTTTGATGAGCAAACCAGCTTCAAGATAAGAGCCGCCCCAATAAAGAAGATCCGCCTGTTGCGCTTTGAGTTTCGCGATCAGCGGTGAAAAATCTTTCTCGCTGATGGAGACGCCTTCGAACAGGATTTCACGCAATCCGAGCAAGCCGATTTTTTTACGCGTCGCATCAGCAAGCATCTGGCCTGAATTCGAACGATCATGCGCGAAAGCAATTTTTTTATTGTCGAAATGGTCTTTGATATAACCAGCAGCAACGGCGGCTTGATGATCATCGCGGCTCGCAACACGAAACACATTCCACAAACCGCGCTCGGTTAGTTTCGGATTGATGGCGCTGGGCGAGATCATCAGGATGTTTTTTTCCTGATAGAGTTCGGACGCGTCGAGGCTGACATTCGACGTTGCATGACCGATGACGAATTTCACGCCATCACTGATCAATTTTTTAGCGATAACGCCCCCTTGTTTGGGATCGGCGAGATCATCTCCTGAAACGACAAGAATCTTTTCGCCATTAAGACCGCCTGAGGCATTGAGATCTTCAACGGCAAGCTGCACGCCTTTGAGAATTTGTTGTCCGACTGCGGCTTGAGCGCCGGAGAGAGGCGCGCCAACGCCGATTAAAACATCTGCGCGAGCAGTGGCGGCTAAGAGAAAAAGCGGCACGAAAAGGATCAGTGCGCGGTTTGTGACCATTCGATCTTTTTGCATGAAGGCGGCTCCTCGGAGAGGCATCAATTCAAAAAATCATCTCAACAAAACAAGACTTAAAAATGAACGCATAAAAAAAGCCCGAAGATCAGAAGATCTCCGGGCTTTCAATTTAGATCAAATCACGATCACTTGATCGAGTCATCCTGGGCATATTTGCCGCCCTTGAAGACGTGCCAAGCATATTTCGGATCAAGAACGTCACCCTTGTTGTCGAACTTGATCTTGCCAACTGGCGTGTCGGCCGAGATGTCGTTCATCGCAGCGACAACCTTCTTCGAGTCGAAAGAGCCAGCCTTCTTCGCAGCATCTGCCCACACCTTCACGGCGACATAGGCATAGAGCGTGTAGGTGGCAACCGGTGTGCCCTTTGCAGAGAACTTGGCGCAGATGTCCTTGTTCGCTGGGTTCAAGCAATGATCCGGTGGGTTGGTGAAGATCGCGCCATCTGAAGCCGCACCAGCAATCTGAGCGAACTCATTATCGCCGAGCGCGTCACCCGAGATGAACTGAGCCTTCATGCCCTGTTCGGCCATCTGCTTCACGAGAAGGCCTGACTCCGGATGATAGCCAGAGTAGTAGAGCACGTCGACTTTCTGCGACTTCAACTTCGACACGATCGCGGTGTAGTCTTTTTCACCGGGGGTGATCGAGTCAACGATGACAGGCTTCAAGCCATTCGCGTTGAGTGCCTTTGCTGTTTCAGCAGCAAGACCGGCAGCATAGGCCGACTTGTCATCGAGAACGGCAACGTTCTTGCCCTTGTACTTAGCGGCAATGAATGCACCAGCGATTTTGCCTTGCACGTCGTCACGACCGATAACGCGGAAGATCGACGGGCCAGCGCGCTCGTCCGTGAGCTTCACGTTTGTCGAAGACGGCGAGATCATGATCGTGCCTTCTTCAGCATAAACCTTCGAAGCCGGGATTGATGAGCCCGAGCAGAAGTGGCCGATCACAACGGCGACCTTCTTCGAAACGTTATCATTGGCAACAGCCACGGCCTGCTTAGGGTCGCACTGATCGTCGCCCACAACGGTCGCAATCTTCTGGCCGTTCACACCACCGGCTGCGTTGATTTCTTCAACAGCCATGTTGAAACCGGCTTTGAATTGTTCACCGAAAGCGGCCAAGCCACCAGTCATAGGACCGGCAAGAGCCACCGTCACATCGGCATGAGCAACCGATGATGAGAGCGCGATGCCAAGAGCGAGCACCGGCAAGGTCTTTGTCAATTTGATCATTAAATGACCTCCCAAAAACAAACATCAACAAATGACCGCGAAAGGAACGCCCTTTCGGACCATTGTCTTGGGAGAAACGCTAGCCGCTTGCGCGCACAGAGTCACTCTCTTTTTTACCGAAAAAAGCGTGAATTTAGTGCGCCCCACCGCCAAGATAGGCGGCCTTCACATCCGGGTGGGTCAGGAGCTCTTCGCCGGTGCCCGAAAGCGTGATCCGGCCATTGACGAGCACATGTCCTTTGGCCGCCAATTTCAGGGCGTGATTGGCGTTTTGCTCGACAAGAAACACGGTCAAGCCCTGGCTTTTGTTGAGTTCGCGCAGCGTATCGAAGATTTGCCGGGCAATGAGGGGTGCCAAGCCAAGCGACGGTTCGTCAAGCAGGAGAAGACGCGGTCGTCCCATCAAAGCGCGACCGATGGCGAGCATTTGTTGCTCGCCGCCTGAGAGCGTTCCGGCGCGCTGTGATTGGCGTCGTTCAAGAATGGGAAAGAGCGCGAAAATCTTTTGCACATCTTCGTCAAAATGAGCGGGACCAATGGCCGCAGTACCGAGCTGCAGATTTTCAAAAACCGTCATACGCGGAAAGATGCGTCGACCTTCAGGCGAGAGCGAAATGCCAAGCCTGATGATTTCATGTGGCGGAATGAGATGGATTGGCTTGCCATCAAAATGAATGGAGCCGCGCGTGGCTTTGTTTACGCCACAAATCGTCATCATCAATGTTGATTTCCCGGCGCCATTGGCGCCGATCATCGTAACAATTTCACCTTCGCGCACATCAAGATCAACACCATGCAAGGCTTGGTTATGACCATAGAAGGTTTCAACGCCGCGAATTTCAAGCAAAGGCCGTGTCATTTAAAAACTCTCCTTCGCTCTCACTCGTCAACGCCAAGATAGGCTTTGATGACAGCGGCGTCATTGCGCACATGAGTGGGCGTGCCATCCGAAATCTTGCGGCCATAATCAAGCACGACGATATGATCGGAAATTTCCATCACAACACTCATATCATGCTCGATGAGCAAAATGCCGACATGGTCTTTGTCGCGAATTTCACGCAAGAACACGCCGAGATCATCAGACTCTTTCGGGTTGAGACCCGCCGCTGGTTCATCAAGGCAAAGAAGAACCGGATCGGTGCAGAGTGCACGCACAATCTCAAGCTTGCGTTGTTGACCATAGGGCAGTGCGGCGGCGGCTTCGTCCGCTTTGTCAGCAATGCCGATGCGTTCAAGCCAGGCCATCGATTTCTCAATCGCTTCTTTTTCAGCGCGGCGATAAGAGGGCAGGCCAAAAATACCTGCAATCGAAAACATTGACGCGCGCATCAATTCATTATGTTGCGAGATCATGAGATTTTCGAGAACAGTCATCCCGCCGAAGAGACGGATATTTTGGAAGGTGCGTGCGACTTTTGCGATGCGCGAGATCTTATGGTCTTCCATCGCTTCAAGCGAAAAATTGCCGCGCGAGGGATGATGCAGAGTGACAGAACCTCCGCTCGGTTTATAGAAACCGGTAATGCAATTGAACGCCGTGGTTTTCCCGGCACCATTCGGGCCGATAATCGCTGTGATGTGCCCGCTTTGCGCTTCAAATGAAAAGTGGTCGACGGCGACGAGGCCGCCAAAACGCATTGTGAGATCTTTGACTGTCAGCAAGGGTTTTGTCATATCAGCCGCGCCCCTGCGAAATCATCGATGAGCCCACGGATTTTTTCTCGCGGAAAAACACGGTGGGCACACGTGATGAAACAAAGCCACGAGGGCGCCAGAGCATCACAATCACCATCGCGAGTCCGAAGAAGAGAAGACGTAAACTGCTCGGATCGAAATCATTGCCAAAAATGGCTTTCAAAAACTGCAATTGACGCAGCGCTTCAATGCCACCCACCATCGCAATTGATGAGAAGACAACGCCCAACTGGCTCGACATTCCGCCAAGAACAACAATGGCGAGAATGGTTGCTGATTCCATGAAGTTGAAGGATTCAGGACTGATGAAAGCCTGTTTCGCCGCGAAAAATGAGCCGGCGAACCCGCCAAACATCGCGCCAATCGCGAAGGCTGAAAGCTTGGTGTTGATCGTATTCAAGCCGAGTGAACGGCAGGCGATCTCATCTTCACGCAACGCTTCCCATGCGCGGCCCATCGGCAATTTTCTCAACCGCGACGAAATGTAGAAGGTGAGAAGTGCGAGCGCGAGAATGAGGAAGTAAAGAAAGCCCATGCGTTGAAGCGAAGAGAATTCGAGACCGAATGTCGCGGCAAATCCATCAGGGCCTTGCGAAAAGGGAATACCGAAAAATGACGGACGCGGAATGTTTGAAAGCCCGTTCGAGCCGCCGGTGAAATCGCGCCAGTTCAAAAGCACAACGCGAATGATTTCCCCGAAGGCCAATGTGACGATGGCGAGATAATCGCCGCGTAAGCGCAAGACAGGGAAGCCGAGAATGACGCCCCATGTGGCTGCAAAAACCCCCGCGAGCGGCAAGCAAATCCAGAAGCCGAAGCCGAAATGTTCAGCCAGCAAAGCATAGGAATAAGCGCCAACCGCATAGAAGGCGACATAGCCAAGATCGAGCAAACCGGCGAGGCCGACGACGATCTGCAGTCCCCAGCCGAGCATCACATAAGTGATGATGAGAATGCCGATATCGAGAATATAGCGATCCGTGAACGGCATGAAGGGCATCAGGATCGCCGCGATCAACAACACAGGCCCCACATAAGGAGCAAAGCGGTTTTCTTGTGCCTGCGGGCGTGCGGAGACTTTCCGCGGTCCATGCGCGTTTTGCCAGGCGCGAATTTCATAAATCACGCGCCAGAGAAGAATGAACGCACATCCAATCGCAAAAAATTCCCAGCGATAGAGAATGAAAAGCGTATTCGTCGCTTGTGAGGCTTGCGTCCTCAAAAGAAGCGTCGGTACAAAAATAATCGCCGCGATCGCAACCGTAAACAAACTGCGTTTGATTATCCCGGGCAACGCTTGGCCGAAGTCTTGTGAGCGATCGTTATGAGATTGTGTCATGCGATCAGACCTTCTCGATTTCAGGGCGGCCCAACAGGCCTTGGGGCAAGAAGATCAAAACGATGATCAGCATCGAGAAGGCTGCGACATCTTTATATTCGGAAGAGAAGTAAGCGGCGAACAACACTTCGATGAGCCCGATCAACACACCCCCGATCATCGCCCCTGGCAATGAGCCGATGCCGCCAAGCACCGCCGCCGTGAAGGCTTTCACACCGGCCGAGAAGCCGATGAAGAAGTCGATGACGCCGTAATAAAGAAGATACATGAGACCCGCGACGGCGGCGAGCATCGCGCCGATCACAAAGGTCATCGAGATTGTACGGTCGACATCGATGCCGAGAAGCTGCGTCATTTTGAGATCTTGTTCGCAAGCGCGTTGGGCGCGGCCCAGCGAGGTCTTCGAGATCAAAAGCGAGAAGCCGGTCATCAAAACAATCGTCAGCACCACAATTAAAATCTGCATGTAAGTGATGCGCACTGTGAATTCGGTTCCTTCATGCAAAGTGAAACCGCCAGCAAAGAGCGCCTGCAAGGGTTTCACGCGCGCGCCTTGCGTTTCTTGAACGAAATTTTGCAGGAAGATCGAAACACCAATAGCGGTAATGAGGGGAGCCAAACGGAACGAGCCGCGGAGGGGGCGATAAGCGAGGCGCTCAATCGTCCACCCATAGACACCAGATATCGCCATCGCGATCACCGCGACGATCATCAAGATTCCGATGCCGATCATAATGTCGGTCGACCCCGTGATGCCAAAAAGCAGAATGCAGATCAGCGAGACGAAAGAGCCGACCATGAACACATCGCCATGCGCGAAATTGATCATCCCGATGATGCCATAGACCATCGTGTAACCGATCGCGATCAGCCCGTAGATTGATCCGAGCGTGAGCCCGTTGATCAATTGTTGCGCCAGATAATCCATTCGTTTCCCCGAATTTTCGGTCGAGATCGCCACATTCTGCTCGCGATCCTGATCCCCAATGCTTCTTAGCAACCGATGGAGGAGTGGACAATCGATCCGCCCTTCATTTGTCACATAAAAGCAAATTTTAATGATTTTTCCGATTTTTTAGTGAAAAACGCTATAAATCTCTTAATTCATAGGAAAAATCTAAGAAATCTATGCGATTTATCCGCCTCAGCCATGCTTTCCAGCGTCGGCGCGATCGGTCACCTGAAACCCATGCGCCAACGGGTCGCGGTCATCGATGAAGATCGTGTTGTAGCCGGTCATGCGCGCCCACCCTTCGATCGAGGGGACGATGCCGCGATAGGATCCGAG
>RFZR01000131.1 GCA_009920595.1 Alphaproteobacteria bacterium
ACGTTTGACGGTTGCCCGTTCAAGTGCGTTTTAACTGATACACCCTCACCCGAAATGGAAAGGCGATCAGGTTGGGCGCCCGATATATGCACGCTGGATCGCAATGAATTCCATTCAACACTTGCAATCTGTTGCTCTTTTGAAAGAAGAATGAGCGGCGCAAGTGCTTCTATGATGATCAACGAGGGATCATAGACTTGCGCAACTGCACCCAGGCGTGAAAGGCGCACTTCATTTTGTGAGGGGCTGCTGTCTTTGATCCGCGCATTGATACATTCAATTTCAATTCGAAACGGATAGCCTGCTACGCGGCGATTATCACAAGACCAAAAGCGACCCTTTGTAGCTTCCTCAGAAATCATCGCATCAAGTCGTGCCTCGACCTGACGCGAGACAAAGAGCCAACCAATCGAAAGAAGAATGGCCAAAACAAGAAGCAATGCGGGTGCGAGATAGAGCCTCAAACGCGAGACGGGTCGCTTTATTTCTGTTCTTACGTCCGTCACATCAAAATCCTGATTTGCGCATTATCGATCTCTTGTAAACGATTTCAACGAAGAGAAAAGTCAGCTCTTGCCACAAGATCGAGGCTTCTTTACGGAATTTTTTATGGCGTCTCTAGCAAACAATGATCTTTGGGTATTCGGTTATGGCTCGCTCATGTGGTCACCCGGATTCGAATGGATCGAACGTGTCCCAGCTGTCCTTTCCGGCTATCACCGTGCGTTGTGCATCTTGTCTGTCCATCATCGCGGAACACCGGAGAGGCCCGGTTTGGTACTCGGATTAGACAAAGGGGGGTCATGTCGGGGACTCGCCTTCCGTGTCGCACAGGATAAAACTGAGGCGACAATTGCGTATTTACGCGAACGCGAACAGGTCACATCCGTCTATGTTGAGACCACACATCGGTTGCGATTGAATGATGGCCGCTTAGTTGAAGCGATTGCCTATACGGCGGATCGAACACATAGCCAATTTGTGCGTGGCCTTTCGCATGAAGCCTTGCTTGAGCGCGTGAGCCAAGGCGTGGGAGTCTCTGGTCGAAACCCGGATTATGTTCGGGCGACACATACCGAGATGAAAAAACTCGGCATCAATGATCCGAAACTGACAAAGCTGATCACAGCACTCGACCGCGCGGGACTTTGATCTCAGAGACCAGGAAGCGTTTCGCCGCGCATCAAACGCGGCAAGCGGGGATTGGCCGCAGACGCCTCTCGGATCAAACGTGATTTTAGGGTTGGTAAGCGATCAACAATGCCAAGACCTAAATCACGCATCAAACGCAAAGGCATCGCATCATTTGAGAAGAGACGATTAAGTGCATCCGTGAGAGTCGCCATCTCCACGGTATCAGCCCGGCGTGAACGCTCATAGGCTTCAATGACGAGCGAGGAACCAAGATCGAGACCCAATCCGCTTTGATCGCAAATGATTTCAATCAATGCAGCAACATCGCGAAGGCCTAAATTCAATCCTTGCCCCGCAATCGGATGAATGAGATGCGCGGCATCGCCGACAAGCGCGAGACGCTTGCTACCAAATTTCTGTGCCAAACCAAAACGAAGCGGATAGGCACGTGGTTCACTCAAAACAGTAATACGACCAAAACGATGTCCGGCGCGCTTTTCAACCTCTTCACGAAAATGCTCGCGACCTTGCGCAAGAATTGACGGCACGCGGTCATCAGACTCCGTCCAGACAATTGAAAAGCGATTGTCTGTCAGTGGCAAAAGCGCAAAGGGACCTGAGGGGAGAAAATGCTCTTCGGCAATGCCTTCATGATCGCGTTCTAGACCAATTGTCGTAACGATCCCCGATTGCTTGTAAGACCATGAATGCCAAGCGATGCCAGCTTTTTCACGCAACGGCGAACGTCCACCATCACAAGCCGCTACAAGTGATGCACGATGAGTTTGGCCATTCGATAAGACGAACGTTGTGCCCGCTTCATCGGGATTGGCATCGTCAACACGCGCCACGATACGATGAACGACTGATGCATCGAGAGCCACTTGAAGCGCACGGAGCACGGCGCTTTCAGAAATCATATAGGCAACTGGTTCGCCTTGTGTGACTTCATGCGCGAAAGTCAAAAACACAGGTCGGATGGGATCATTCAAACGACTATCGGTAATCACCATCTGAGTGAGAGGTTGCACCTCTGGCAGAATCTGATCCCAAACACCGAGCACATCCAAAAATCGGCGCGCGCCGGCTGAAAAGGCAAAAGCGCGATCCTCGTTTAGAGACTGACCTTGATCGATCAAAGCGACAGACAGGGCGCCTTTCCGCAAACGGGAAAGCGCGAGCGCGAGACTCATACCGACAATGCCGCCACCCGCAATCGCGACATCGAAATGGTGCATCTTGTCGATCTTTTCTGACATGGATCGTTCCTTACGCCGAGCTTTCTCCTGACGCAAATCAGTTCGCAGGGTAGATATTTTGTGCAGATTGACGGTAAGGTCCTTTTGACTCTTCTGAGGCTTAGATCATGAGTGCGGTTTCCGACCTTTTGTCCATTCTCGACCTTGAACGGCTCGAGGATAATTTGTTTCGCGGACATAATCCGGAAGCAGGGTGGCAGCGCGTCTTTGGTGGTCAAGTGATCGGGCAAGCGCTTGTGGCCGCCTGCCGCACGGTTGAGGGGCGTTCACCCCATTCGCTTCACGGCTATTTTCTTCTTCCTGGCGATCCCAAAACGCCCATCATTTATGATGTCGAGCGCATTCGCGATGGGCGGAGCTTTACGACAAGGCGCGTGAAAGCCATCCAGCATGGCCAACCGATTTTCACTCTGTCAGCATCATTCCATATCGAGGAGCCAGGCTTTAGCCACGAAGCCACAATGCCCGATGTTCCGGATCCGGATTCACTCCCGACAGAACAGGAAATTCGCGAACGCGTTATGCCGCTGATGCCCGATCCTGTTCGCAAATATTTCGAGCGCGAGAGGCCGATCGAGCTACGACCTGTCGAATTCCAGCGCTATATGTCCCGCGATGGTCTGCCGCCACGTTTTCATGTCTGGATCAAAGCCACCGGCACATTGCCTGATGATCCTGCAGTTCACCAATGTGTCTTGGCTTATGCGTCCGACATGACGCTCCTTGATTCCACGCTCGTCGCGCATGGCCGCACAGTGTTTGAACGGGAAATTCAGGCCGCGAGTCTTGATCACGCTCTCTGGTTCCATCGACCCTTCCGCGCAGATGAATGGCTCCTCTACGCGCAAGATAGCCCCTTTACGGGAGGCGCGCGTGGCTTCGCACGAGGCGCAATTTTTCGGCGCGACGGGACCCTGATTGCTTCAGTGGCACAAGAGGGTTTGATCCGTTATCGGCCCGATCTCGCCTCTCGCTAATCTGCCTAAATTTTAATCATTTGCCTTTGTTCTATGCCTCGATCGGCATCGAATCCGCACTTTATGGCTGATTTTTCATTAAAAAATGCTGTGGCACGAGGCTTGTTTTCAGGATCCCAGGCTCAAGTCACGACCGGCCGGTCGATGACGGCAAATCGAGGGATCAAGACGCCATGAAAATTGTGATGGCAATCATCAAGCCCTTCAAGCTCGAGGAGGTTCGCGATGCGCTCACCTCTCTCGGTGTCCATGGACTGACGGTTACGGAGGTCAAAGGCTATGGACGGCAGAAGGGGCATACAGAAATCTACCGCGGCGCTGAATATGCCGTGAGCTTTCTTCCGAAACTGAAAATTGAAGTCGCTGTCGCCAGTGAGCTTGTCGGCAAAGTGATCGATGCGATCACCGGTGCTGCCAAAACCGGGCAGATTGGCGACGGAAAAATTTTCGTCGTTCCCATCGAACAAGCGGTCCGCATCCGGACCGGCGAGCGCGACAATGACGCGCTCTGACATGCGAGCCGCAGGAGCACATCTCATGACTTTCTCTCGTTCTTCAAAATCACTGCTCGGAGGCGTGGCGCTCGCTATGCTCGCTGGCAGTTTGGCCTATGCGGGCGATGCGCCCACACCGAATAAAGGCGACACCGCCTGGATGCTGATTTCAACAGCCTTGGTGTTGATGATGTCAGTTCCCGGTCTCGCGCTCTTCTATGGCGGTCTTGTCCGTACGAAAAACATGCTTTCCGTAATGGCGCAGGTCTTCACCATCGTCGCTTTAGTTGGAATCATCTGGATCGCTTACGGCTATTCACTGGCGTTCACGAATGGTGGTTCATTAAACCCCTATATTGGCGGGCTTTCAAAAGCCTTCTTGGCGGGCGTCACACCAGAATCGACTGTGGCAACATTCTCGAATGGCGTTGTCATTCCTGAGCTTGTTTATATGGCGTTCCAAATGACCTTCGCGATGATCACACCGGCGCGATTGCAGAACGCGTGAGATTCTCAGCACTCATCGTTTTTGTTGTGCTGTGGGTCACCGTGATCTATTTCCCGATCGCCCATATGGTCTGGTATTGGGCGGGTCCTGACGCCCTTGCCGATGCAGCTAAGGCTTTGGCTGCAGCAACCGACGATGCAGCAAAGACTGCGGCACAAGCCAATCTTGATGCTGTAACCGCCGATGCTGGCCTTCTCTTCCAATGGGGTGCGCTTGATTTTGCCGGTGGCACAGTCGTTCACATCAATGCCGGGATCGCCGGGTTGGTGGGCGCCTTGATGATTGGTAAGCGCACGGGCTTTGGCAAAGAGCTCATGGCACCGCATTCGCTGACGATGACGATGATCGGCGCCGCACTCTTGTGGGTCGGTTGGTTCGGGTTCAATGCCGGCTCCAATCTCGAAGCCAATGGCATCACGGCACTTGCTTTCGTCAACACAATGGTAGCAACCGCAGCGGCTGCACTCTCATGGCTCTTCGTTGAGTGGATTGCTAAGGGCAAACCGTCGCTTCTTGGCCTTGTATCGGGCGCGGTTGCAGGTCTTGTTGCGGTCACACCGGCTTCCGGTTTTGCCGGACCGATGGGTGCGATCGTACTTGGTCTTATTGCGGGAGCGGTCTGCTTCTTCTTCTGCTCGACCGTGAAGAATGCGTTCGGCTATGACGACTCGCTCGATGTCTTCGGCGTCCACTGCGTTGGCGGTATCATCGGTGCACTCGGCACGGGTATCCTTGTGAGCAAAGGTTTTGGCGGCGTCGGTCTTGTCGATTACATCTCCAATCCCGGCACGGCGGTTGAAGGCGCTTACACCCTAAGCACGCAACTCTGGACCCAGATCAAAGCCGTGTTGCTCACGCTTGTCTGGTCGGGCGTTGGCTCGGCGATT
>RFZR01000132.1 GCA_009920595.1 Alphaproteobacteria bacterium
GCCCGATGCGGTGACCATTTCGGGTGAAATCTGATGCCGCAAAAATCCAGTGCGCACTTCTTCAACGGCACCTTCAGCCAATTCGCCCAACTGGAAAGGACCAAAAGACACACGGATCAAACGATTGACCGCAAGACCAAAATATTCGAGCACGCGCTTGACTTCACGATTCTTACCCTCACGCAATCCCAGTGTGAGCCAAACATTATCGCCCTTCTCACGATCAAGCGTGGCTTCAATGGGGCCATAATGCATCCCATCAATCGTTACGCCTTCTTTGAGTGTATCAAGTGTTGCTTGATTGATTTCACCAAAACACCGCACACGATAACGACGTAACCAACCGGTCTCTGGCAATTCAATAATGCGCGCTAAGCCACCATCATTGGTAAGAAGCAACAAGCCTTCGGTGTTGATGTCGAGACGGCCAACCGAAATCAACGTGCAAAAACAGTCGGACGACCTTCGGGATCGCGTGCTGTTGTCACAAGGCCGCGCGGCTTGTGGTAAAGAAAAAGACGTGTGCGCTCGCGAAGCGGCAAAGGCTTGCCATCAACCTCGACGCGATCACTCGGTACAATATCCCGCGCGGGTGTGGCGAGTGTTTCACCATTGACGACCACCCGCCCTTGAAGAATCCACGCCTCCGCATCGCGACGCGAGCAAAGTCCGGCGCGCGCCATAACTTTGGCAATGCGATCCCCGGGGCGTGGTTTGGGCGCCGACTGAGGACGAGCGCTGCGTCCACCCCGTCCTTCCGGGGGCCGGCCACGAGATTTCCCCTGATCACGGAACGAGCCGTCTCTCGGTGGACGCGGCCCACGAGGACGATCACCAAAAGGACGATCCCCCTCACGACGTTCACGGAACGGACGGTCCCCTGATGGACGGGCGCGGAAAGGCCGATCGCCAGTTGGGCGTTCCCCGGATGGACGATCGCCCTCGCGGCGTTCACGGAACGGACGGTCCCCTGATGGACGGGCGCGGAAAGGCCGATCACCAGTTGGGCGTTCACCGGATGGACGATCCCCTTCGCGGCGTTCACGCGGCGGTCTCCCTGTTTTGGCAAAATCGGGACGGTCAGAAGAGCTACGGCGCGGCCCTTTTGATGGCGAAAACCGCCTTTTACCGCCATCACGGTCCCTATTTTCTGAAAAAGAACGTCCTTCACCGGCAGGACGTGAATCAGGACGTGCGCCCTCGTCGCGCGGTTTGCGCGGGCGGAAAGCGCCCTTGATCATGGTCTCGCCCGATGACGGGCGGTCCGAGCGGCCCTCGAAGCGTCGATCCGAAAAGCTCCGGCCTTCGGGTCTTTTGCCCTTGAAACCGCGCCCTTCCGGACGCGATCCGCCGCGCGAGGGGCCATTACGATCCCGACCAGAACCGGGGCCGCGTGGGGGACGGCCTTTGCCGCCGCCGCTCTTTCTGTTGTCATCACTCATGGCGCGCTGATAGCAGAGGAATGAGTGTGAAGCGAGGGGAACAAACACATCCCATGACTGGCAACCCGCAAAAGCCGATGACCCTTGCGCTTGAAGCCGCGCGCGATGCTGCGCGCCAAGGTGAAGTGCCTGTCGGCGCGGTGATCATCCGCGACGGCGTCGTGCTCGCATCCGCAAGTAACCGGACTGTGACGGATCAAGATCCGACCGCGCATGCCGAGATTCTCGTGCTTCGTGAAGCCGCGCGAAAAATCGGGTCAGAACGGCTCATTGATTGCGATCTCTATGTGACGCTTGAACCTTGCGCGATGTGCGCCGGTGCTATTTCCTTTGCACGAATCCGTCGCCTCTATTTTGGCGCGGGCGATCCGAAGGGGGGCGCCGTTGAACATGGCCCCCGCTTCTTCTCGCAACCCACTTGTCATCATGCACCCGAAATTTATGGCGGTCTCGGCGAGACGGAATCGGCGACCTTATTAAAAGAGTTTTTTAAAGAGCGACGAAATGAAAATACATGATGCGCGGATCATTGCGCTACTCTTCCGGCCTTTCGCTAAGGCTCAAGGCGTTCGAAACTGAAAACGATTCACAGGATCGTTTTCCAGAGCGCTACGCGCTCCGACGTTTCTCCTCCGGCCCTCCGCTTATGCTTCGGGCGTTCGTCGCTCGAAAAGGTCCACTGGACCTTTTCGTTTGCTACGCAAATCGTTCCTCACCCACCCACATTGAAAGCAGCGAGTGCAGCCATATTCACGATGTCGGAATCTTTTGCGCCAAGCGGCATGATTTGAACGGAACGATCAAGCCCCACGAGCAAAGGTCCGATGACCGTTGAGCCGCCAAGCGTCTGCATCATCTTTGTTGAAATCGATGCGGAGTGGAAGGCTGGCATCACGAGCACATTCGCCGTGTCTTTCAACCGGCTGAACGGATATTGCGCGAGAAGATCTTTATTCAATGCAACATCAGCCGCCATTTCGCCATCATAAATAAAATCACAATGACGCGTATCGAGAATCTTTACCGCATCAATGACTTTAGCAGAGCGTTCGCCCGGTGGGTGACCGAAGGTTGAATACGCAAGAAGTGCAACGCGGGGCTCATAACCCAAACGGCGCGCAACGCCAGCCGCTTCAACCGTGATATCGGCAAGCTCTTCCGCCGTTGGCATTTCTGTGATCGCCGTATCCGCAACAATCACTGTTCGCCCACGCGCAATCACAATCGACGCGCCCATCAATTTGTGACCAGGTTTTGCATCGATCACATTCAACACATCGTTTAAAGCAACCGAATAATTGCGCGTAGCACCGGTGACCATTGCATCGGCATCGCCGAGCGCCACCATGGACGCGCCAAAATAGTTACGGTCATTATTGATGAGGCGTTGGCAATCACGGAGCAAATAACCCTTGCGCTGCAGGCGTTCATAGAGTGCCTGCGCATAAGCAGCATTGCGATGAGAGAGGCGCGCATTATGAATTTCAATGCCGTTCTTGCCATCAAGTTCAATGCCGACATTGGCCGCATTCGCGCGCACGCGATCTTCACGGCCAACGAGAATGGCCGTGCCGAGTCCTTGTGAAACGAAACTCATCGCCGCACGGATGACTTGCTCTTCTTCGCCCTCCGCAAACACAACTCGCTTTGGATAACGGCGAACGCGCTCAAAGATCCGTTGTAACGCACCAGCAACAGGATCGCGGCGCGCGGAGAGTTGCGCTTTATACGCATCCATATTTTCAATCGGCTTTTTCGCGACACCGGTTTCCATCGCTGCTTTTGCAACGGCGGGCGGAATGACGTGGATCAGCCGCGGATCAAATGGTACAGGAATGATATAATCGCGCCCAAAGCGCGGACGCGCACCTTGATAGGCGGCAGCGACATCATCCGGAACATCTTCGCGCGCAAGATCAGCCAAGGCATAAGCCGCTGCAATTTTCATTTCCATATTGATGGTGGACGCACGGCAATCGAGTGCGCCGCGGAAAATATAGGGAAAGCCCAAAACATTGTTCACTTGATTGGGATAATCCGAGCGACCCGTCGCGATGATCACATCATCGCGCACGGCATGCGCTTCTTCCGGCGTGATTTCCGGATCGGGATTCGCCATCGCGAAGATGATCGGATTGGGCGCCATGCTTTTGACCATCTCGGCCGAGAGTGCACCTTTCGCAGACAGTCCGAAAAAGACATCCGCGCCTTTCATCGCATCTTCAAGCGTGCGCGCTTTGGTTTCAACCGTATGTGCGCTTTTCCATTGGTTCATGCCTTCGGTGCGGCCTTTATAGACGACGCCTTTCGTATCGCAGAGAATCACATTCTCCGGCGCAAAGCCCATCGCTTTGATGAGTTCAAGACAAGCGATCCCCGCGGCACCCGCGCCGTTACAGACGAGCTTTGTCGATTTCATTTCGCGGCCCGTGAGCCGCATCGCATTCATGATACCCGCAGCAGCGATAATCGCTGTGCCATGTTGATCATCATGAAACACAGGAATGTCCATGAGTTCGCGCAAGCGCTCCTCAATGATGAAACATTCCGGTGCTTTGATGTCTTCTAAATTGATACCGCCGAATGAAGGACCAAGATAGCGCACGGCATTGATGAATTGATCAGGATCTTCAGTATCCACTTCGAGATCAATCGAATCGACATCAGCAAAACGCTTGAAGAGAACCGCCTTGCCTTCCATCACCGGCTTTGAGGCGAGTGCGCCGAGATTACCCAAACCCAAAATGGCGGTGCCATTTGAAATCACAGCAACGAGATTGCCTTTGGCGGTGTAATCGAAAGCGAGCGCCGGATTTTCGGCAATGGCTTTGACGGGCACGGCCACGCCGGGCGAATAAGCGAGCGACAGATCGCGCTGGGTGGCCATCGGCTTGGTTGCGACAATTTCGATCTTGCCGGGACGGCCCATAGCGTGGAATTCAAGCGCTTCCTTGTCGCTGATCGATGGGCGCGTGCGTTTGCCGGGCCGTTCTTCTTTATTCGCCATAATGCCCACCTGTCTTTTGTGGTTTTTCCCACTCTAAAGGGCGAGCGGTCCCCAAAGCAACCGGGGCGTGCCTTACAAAAATACTCGGATAAGTTCCTTGAAGGGCGTGAAGCGCGCGCCCCCCTTTGCTATGAAAAATCCATGCGCCAGACCCATGACCTTTCGACCGAAGACCGCGTCACGCCGATGATGGCGCAATATATCGAAATCAAAGGCGCCAATCCGGATTGCCTACTCTTTTATCGTATGGGCGATTTCTACGAGCTCTTCTTTGAAGATGCTGAAATTGCCTCGCGCACGCTCGGGATCGTGCTCACCAAGCGCGGCAAACATCAGGGCACGGATATTCCGATGTGCGGCGTGCCGGTGGAGCGTGCCGATGATTATCTGCAACGTCTTATCGCGGCCGGCCATCGTGTTGCCGTCTGCGAGCAGCTTGAAGATCCGGCGGAGGCGAAAAAGCGCGGCGCGAAATCGGTTGTACGACGCGATGTGACGCGACTCGTGACGCCGGGCACAATCACAGAAGAGCGTCTTCTTGATCCAGGTGAAGCCAATCGCCTTCTCGCTGTGGCGCGACAAAGAGCCGATGATCAAGGATGGATCTATGGCATCGCCGCTGCCGATATTTCGACAGGCCATTTTGTAACGATTGAGAGTCAGGAGACAGCGCTACTCGCGACAATTGCGCGTTTTGCGCCGCGTGAAATTCTTTTGCCCGACAGTTTGCTTGATGACCAAGGGCCTTTCGGCTCCTTGCTCCGCGATCGACGCAATGCCGTCACACCCATGGCGCGTGAA
>RFZR01000133.1 GCA_009920595.1 Alphaproteobacteria bacterium
ATAATCGCAAGATCGCTATTCCTTCTTGATGATTAGGTTAAAAAATTTGAGGCCCTGTTATGAATGAAGACGCTCTTTTATTTCCGGCCGGCATTGAGATTTCCGGTCTAACCGGCGCCGTGGCCCCTTTTACGGGTCAGTATGAAAAACGCTTAAGTGAATTGCGGGAAATCTACGCTGATAAATCCGCATTTGATGATGCTCTAAAAACTCAAAATGATCCCCTTGTCTATCGCGTCGTTGAATATCGGCCGCCAAACTCCGATATCTTCTTTGGCACAACGACCATGTCTCCCGGCCATGTTGGCGGAGAATTCTATATGACGCGTGGCCATTTTCATGCGCGACGCGATATGGGCGAGATTTATTATACGCAATCGGGAAGTGGTATTTTGCTGCTTGAATCACGCGACGGTCAGTCACGCACGGTTGAAATGAAACCTGGCATTTGCGCTTTTATCCCTCCCGATTGGGCGCATCGCTCGATCAATATCGGGGATGAACCGCTTGTGTTTGTCTGGGCCTGCAATCCAGAGGCCGGACATGATTACGCTGAAATTCTAAAGCGCGGTATGAGAAAGCGTATCATGAAAGATGGCGATGCGATCCGGATCATTGATAATGCAGCTTATCTCTGATGACGACAATGACCGATGACTCCCGGCCATTGATCGTTGTTTGCGGTGAGGCTCTGGTCGATCTGTTTGTTCGCCCTGAAACCAATGGCTTAATCGATGTGAGCGCTCGGCTGGCCGGCGCGCCGTTCAATCTTGCGATTGGGATTGCGCGTCTCGGAGGTCGTTCGGCACTCGCCGCGGGTTTGTCATCCGACATGTTTGGACACGCACTTATAAACCAATTGCATGCCGAAAATGTTGATACGAATTTCATCGAAACCTATGATGCGCCGACAAATCTTGTCGTCGTCGGTCGTAATGCGAAGAACGAACCGACTTATGATTTCCCTGTGAAAGAGAGTGCGGATTTAAATTTACAATTAATTCACGTGCATGACGCATTGAAGCCAATCGCCGCGATAACCTTCGGCTCATATTTGATGGCATTTCCAAAAAATCAGCAGGCATTGCTTTCCGTCTTGCGCCAACGACAAGCCCAATCACTCATCTGTCTTGATCCCAATATCCGTCTCGGCATGATTTCAGATCCGCTTGTATGGAGACACGCTCTCGAACTTTTTGTGTCCCTCTGCGACATCATCAAGGCGAGCGACGAAGATATTGAAGCGATTTATCCTCATGAAGATCAGGATCAGATTGCGAAACGCATTTTAGAGCAGGGGCCACAACTCTTCATTATCACGCGCGGCAAGGAGGGCATATCGGCTTGGCATAAAAGCGGCACAAGCATCACCCTTGAAAGTCATAAGATTGACGTGATGGATACAGTTGGCGCTGGGGATAGTTTTCTAGCAGCGTTTCTCATATATCTGCAAAAGAACGACGTGTTGCAGAAATCTCGTCTCGCCGATATGTCTTATGACACGCTTGTCGCTGCGCTGAATTATGCCAATCGTGCGGCTGCCATTACATGCAGTCGGTTTGGTGCGGATCTGCCACGGCACAGTGATCTTGCCGAGATTTAGGTTAAGCTCCGCCCGACAAGATCTTTCACCAATCTCTGCAGACTATATGTCAACAAAAATGCCGGTATCGCCATAAAAATCGCTGCCGCTGCCATATGCGAAATTTCTTCAGAGCCACCGCCAGTCTGCGCTTCTTTCATCGAGAGTTGACCAATCATCCATGGCGTTAAGGTCTCTGCGTGATCATAAGTGAGATAGGTCGCCAAGAGATATTCGTTCCAACACAAGATAAACATAAGTACGCCAATCGTCATGAGTTGCACACGATTCATGGGAACAAGAATATTGGTCAGAATGACAAAATGACCCGCACCATCAAGTCGCGCTGATTCTTCTTCCACTGTCACCCGCAAACTCAAAACGGGAATGACAAGAAGAAGCGCGAGAGGAAAATTAAACGCCGAATAAATCACGATGAGAAGACCGTGCGTATCAATAATCTTGAATTCGGTCCCAATCATATAGATCGGAAGAGCGACAAGAACAGGAGGCACAAGACGCAAGGCGATCACGGCGAAAAAGATCGGGGTCCGATACCGAGAGAGGGCTATGTGCGATGTTTTAAATCGCGTCATTCCATAGACGGAACAGACAGCCATCACGAGCGTGACGATTGCCGATGTCGAACTGATAATCAATGAATTGAGAAATCGTGGAAGTAGACTTTCTCCTGGGTCGAGTAAAATGAAACGCCATGCTTCAAGATTGGGAATAAAGTCGATAAAGGGAAGATAGCTTGGTGCCTGATCAAGGTCAGCGGCGGATTTTATTGATGTGAGCGCGAGCCAATAAACAGGAAGGATACAGATGATCGACCAGAGACCAAGAGCGACATAGGTTGCAATTTGACTGAACCGAATTGATTGATGCCGGAGCGACGAGGACACCATCTCAGTTCCATCGTTTTCTAAAAATCATGATGGAACGAAGCCGATCCAGCATGATGTGCCACGCGACATTGATGCGGGCTCATCGAAAAACTCGAGAACGACATTCTCCCAGTTCACAAATGCGACATTGACCGGATTTCTGCCGCCATCAAGCCGATAAGATGCGAGGAGTTTCGTATCGAATTGTGAGATCTCATTCATGGCTTCAGAAATCGATGGTCGCCGCACACCAATATGGCTATGGCCAAATTGCGTGAGATGCGGCCGCCCTTTGATTTCGCAAAATTCAATCGGTGCATTGTCCGGTCCGTTGAAAAAGACATATCTGACGCCTTGCTCCCAAAATTCGCTAATTTCGTGCGGACCATCGGGCGTATAGTCTTTAGAAAGAATGGCGCCGTTTGATTTGAAATGCTCAGCGCGTCTGTCGATCTCCGATGCTGCAATGGCGAGATGATCGAAGGGCATAGAGATAAAATGATCGGGCACTTCTTCTTCCGCAACAATTCTTATTGCCTGTTCACCGAGTCGCCAGACATTTACGGATGACTCAAAGCCGAATTGTGTTTTGAGAAGCAAACCCGCTGATACCGGATCTTTTACGCGTAATACGGGTATCATGATTTACCTGGCCCCTTTGCCTGTGTCTTGTTTGTTATATCGAGTTGATCAAGATCATCATAAAAAGATTTTGAATGTTCATAGAGCCGTGCATAGATCGGCATCATCTTGTCATAGAGTTCGACCCATTGTGGATCGGGGCTAATTTCCTCAGCGTAATGCACCATGGCTTTTGCTGCGTCGTCGAAGTCAGCGTAATGGCCGAGGGCATAGGCCATCGTCATCGCCGAGCCAATGATACCGCACTCGACTTCCTCGGTCATCACATAGGGTACATTATACATTGATGCTTTGATCTTAAGCCACAGGTCGGATTTTGCGCCGCCTGAAGCGGCAACAATCCGATCAGGCTTTGCTTTGTCGGCCGTAAATTTATCGAGTTTAAGTCGGACGGAAAATGCAACACCTTCAAGCACAGCGCGATGAAGATCGTGCATCGTATGTTCGGCTTTTAAGCCAAAATATTGCGCACGCGAATTTGGCTTTTGCGCCACGCGTTCTCCCGAGAGATAGGGAAGGAAGAAAAGACTGTTTGATCCGGCACGAGACTGCGACGCGCTCAATTCGACATCATCATAGCTGAGTTTATTCTCATGCAGAGCGCGCCGTGCCCAGCGGATCGCATCGCCGCCCGCATCCACTAAAGTCATCACACCCCATTTTCCATTGGGCATCAAAACATTGGCGGCTTCGTCATCAAGAATAATATCATCTCGCAAAACTGTGATGATGCTTGACGTCCCTGTCACATCAGATCCCATTCCGCTCGCAATGACGCCAGATCCGAGCAGCGCCATCGGATAATCACCAGCGCCGACAAGAACAGGAATTCCTTCAGGCAGATTAAGTTGTTGCGCGGCTTCGCGCGACAATCCGCCGAGTACATCATAGGATTCACGCAAAGGCGGCAGAAGAGAGCGCGGCACTCCGGTCAAATCACATAATTCATCGGACCATTCGCGCGTTTTCCAATCCATTAGAAAACTCAGTGAGGCTTCGGTATAATCTTGCGCGAACGCCCCAGTGAGTTTGAAATTGATCCAATCTTTCGGCATCAAAACATGGTGCGCGCGGTTGAAAGCATCAGGATGATTTTCTTTGATCCACCTCAGTTTAAACGCGGGCCAGGCAGGCGCGGGAATATTTGCAGCAAGCGATAGTGATTTCTCGTGAGGCACGCGTTTCTTAAAAGCGTCAACCTGCGCAACAGTCCGCTTATCATTCCACAAGGGCACGGCATCGAGTGTTAATTTACCCTGTGCGTCGACAAGAACAGTGCCATGCATTTGTCCGCATGCGCATATGGCGGACACGCGCTCGGCAGAGCCAGGAATTTTTTCGAGAACTTTCCGGATGGATGCGATTGTACCTTTCCACCATTCCATGGGCCTTTGTTCCGACCAGCCAAATTGCGGAACGATTTGCTCATGTTCCTGATGCGCATAGGCCAAAATGCGGCCGGTCCGATCGACAAGTGCGGCACGCAAACCACCCGTACCGACATCAACTGCAAGGTATAAATCACCCATCTCCGCCCCTGTGAATTCCGCATTCCTAATGGAGCTGTTTTTACATTCACTTTCGGTGGCCCAGCCCGCTCCAAACGACAGGATCAATCACCTTGCCCGGCTGATCAATTGATTTGTTTAATTTTTGAAGGGAGGCTGTGAGACTCCTATCTTCGATTGAGAGGGGTGCCCGAGCCCTCATATAAATGAACTTCGCGATGTCCCCTTGGGTTATACCGATGGGGCAAGGGAGCGTGTTGGGTTAGGTGGCTCAAATCGAATTTAAATAATTGATATTATTGATTTTTTTGTTTTTGTTCACTGTTCCACGATCCGCTTGAGGCATCGCACTATGACCTTTTGACGCAGGGACAAGTCGCGAAGATCTTGGAAAAATTCAAAAAAATTGACCCATCGGCAAACAACCCCATTCTTACGTAAGACTCTAGAAACACAACGTTTTTTTTGGAATATGTTAAATTTTACAGATTTGATTTGGGTCTTTGCGGCAATTTTGCCCGCTCTTTCATCTTGAACCCTTAAAACGCTGCACTAAACTGCCTCCCAATCCGGCTATGTTCGGAGGGGGTCGACGAACAAGTCGACGAAACGGGAGGTAT
>RFZR01000134.1 GCA_009920595.1 Alphaproteobacteria bacterium
GACGAAGCGGTCTGACCCTTGACGGTCGGTTCTGTATCTACAATTTCAAGCGTCACGCGTGCAGGCAATTGAATGGCCACACAACGGCCGTCAAACATCGACAAAACGCAGGTCATATTTTCTTGCAAGTAAACAGCTTGATCGCCGATCACATCCGATGAAACAGAAACCTGCTCAAAGGTTTCGTTATTCATGAAATTATAGCCGTCGGCATCTTGATAAAGAAAATTGAAATCGCGATCTTCAACAAAAGCGCGCTCGACATTTTCTGTGGTGCGATAACGTTCCGCGATTTTGACCCCGTCCGAAATCCGGCGCATCGCAAGCTGGGTCACGGGCGTGCCTTTGCCCGGATGAATATTTTCGGCGGTCAGCACAACATAAAGCTGCCCGTCTTTTTCAATGATATTGCCCTTGCGGATCGAACTGGCGATGACTTGCACGGATGAAACCCTGTAAGAAGTGGCGGCTAAGCGCCCGATAATCGGAATGGCCGCGCTTGTCTCACACTTGGCGGGAAACCGCTAGAGTAAGTTCTAAAAAAGTGACCGGGGATCCGTCAAAAAACCATGCGAAAACAAAAAGATGAGGCGATTTTAGGCCCAGAATCGGCGTGGTGGCATAAAAACCGCCATGCCGATCGCCGCCCAATTCTTCTGGCGCGGAACCGGATCAAAGCCGCTTTCCGGCAGTTTTTTGAGGCCGAAGGCTTTACCGAAGTCGAATGCGGACAGGTCCAACGCTCCCCCGGAAATGAGACTCATCTCCACGCGATGGAGGTCCATTTCAGGGGTACGGATGGAGAGGCTTCCACCCGCTATCTTCATACCTCGCCCGAATTTGCGATGAAAAAGCTGATTGCCGGCGGTGAAAAGCGTATTTTCGATTTCGCCCGCGTTTTCCGTTCACGTGAGCGTGGCGCGCTTCACGCCCCTGAATTTACTATGCTCGAATGGTATCGGACCGAGGAGCCCTATGAGGCGTTGATGACAGATTGCGCAAAGCTTCTGGCTTTGGCGGCTGAAACCTCTGGTGCAAGGACGTTCAACCATCGTGGTTACACTTGTGACCCGTTCGCTGACGCAGAGCGACTCACTGTTGCGGAGGCTTTTGAACGCTTCGCAAAAATTGATCTTCTCGCCACAACGCCTGACGGTGTGCCCGACCGCGATCTTCTTTATCGTGCTGTCGTCAAAGCGGGTATGCGCGTGGCTCAAGATGATACATGGGCGGATTTGTTTTCACGCGTAATGATTGAAAAAATTGATCCGCATTTAGGCATCACTCGTCCAACTCTTCTTTGCGAATATCCAATTTCTGAAGCGGCTCTTGCAAGACCCAAACCTTCAAATTCTCTTGTTGCCGAACGCTTTGAATTATTTGTCTGCGGCGTTGAACTCGCGAATGCCTTTTGTGAGTTAACGGATCCGCTTGAACAAAGACAACGTTTTGAAAAGGATATGGCGCTCAAAGAAAATATTTATGGTGAGCGCTATCCGATTGATGAAGAGCTTCTTGAAGCTCTTAGCTTTATGCCCCCAACATCAGGCATTGCATTAGGTTTTGATCGGCTCGTCATGCTTGCGACACAGGCACCACATATTGATGACGTGATGTGGACGCCCTTTATTTAACCAAATCTGTGGTTTTCTTGCATTATCCGTAGCGCAACGCGGCAAGCCCTAGAGCGACAAAGGCGGCCGCAATATAGCGTGAACGGCCAAATTTTTCGCCAAGCAGAACCGCACCAAAGACGGTCGCAAAAAAGACAGATGATTCACGCACGGCTGCAACATGACCAATCGGCGCTTGTGTCATGGCCCAAATAGCAATCCCATATGAAGCAAAAGCGGCGCCGCCACCAAGCAATCCTGTTTTCCATTGTGTGATCAAAGGGCGTATCAACGATCGACCACGAATGAAAAGCGCAAGCGGCACAAAAAAGAGGCCATCAAGAAATTCAAGCCAAATATTATAGCTGATTGAGTGCTGCGAAAGTCGCCCGCCCATACCATCGACAACCGTATATAGCGCGATGATTCCGGCATTGATCAAAGCAATAATCAATGTGGTTCGATCAAGTCCGCCTTTGCGAATGCCATCAGTCGCCAACCACATGATCCCAAGACTGAGAGACAGAGCGCCAGCCAGAGCGAGTCCTGTCGGAATTTCACCAACAGTCAAAGCGGCAATAATCGTTGCAAGAAGCGGTGCTGAGCCGCGCGTCACCGGATAGGCCACCGACAGATCAGCATTGCGATAGAGAAGAACAATGGCGGTGAAGTAGCCAATATGAATCAGGGCCGACGCTAAGAGATACGGCCATGATTCAACAGCGGGCAACGGGGCTATAAAAATCAGCGGCAACGCAATGATACCGCCACCGCCAGCAACCAAAGTTGTCGAGACAAGCTTATCAGATCCGGCTTTGACGAGTGTGTTCCACCCGGCGTGAAGCATGGCCGCGAACAGAACGGCTGCAAAGACATGGATCTCCAAAGACCCGCCCTCCTTGAACCGGCCTGCACAACTTCGTCTTTTTATGACAGTTCTATGACAAACTGAAAGCCCTCTGCTCTATCGGACCGCCACTGGCGCGAGGCATAGAAATTGCCTATTTACTACACTGTATGGTTTGGGGTCGTTGGGCACACACTCATGAATAGCACTCGCTGGACCCTCGCAATCGCCGCGGCCGTCGCGATGGCCTTCTTTACAGCGCTCGTCCTTATCCCCTTTATGACGACGACGCTCTCGGATGGCGTTGCCTCCTATAGCCAAGGCAATTTCGCAAAGGCCTACAAGGAATTAAAGCCGCTCGCTGATGATGGCGAGCCGACCGCACAATATATGCTTGGCGAAATGTTCCGCATGGGTCAGGGCGTGAAGAAGGACGAACCGGCTGCGGTCAAATGGTACAAGAAAGCGGCTGAGAGGCGAAAGCCCTCGTTCTCACATGGGATCGGAAATTTGGCGGAAGCTGAGCGACCCAGTTGGATCAACCCGATCCGTTCGGCCCGCAATAAAGCCGATAAAGTAAAGCAATCAATTCAGAGACATTCGGAGTCGCCAGCGAATAAAAAATCGTCTGCGATTCCCGCCGCGTTTTCACAAGGCCATCTTCCCGCAAACGGGCAAGATGCTGCGACAAGGCCGATTGGCTAAGGCCCACACCCCCTTGGAGGGTCGTCACGGATTTTTCGCCTTGATGCAATTGGCACAAAATCATCAAGCGATAACGATTGGCCATTGCCTTCAAAAAAGCCTCGGCTTCGGCGGCGCGGGGGGCGAGTTCTTCAAGCTGCATAGAGAGGGACCGGATCGTCTTGTTACGGGGCTTGTTAAATTAGTAAGTCCTAATATATAGGAGGGGCAAAGCAGCTGGCCCTCAGCTGTGCAACTTAACCGAGAGAATGATTCATGTCTTCTGATTCTCGTGATTGGCCACAATGGATTCGTGAACTTTCCGTAGGGTTACGTAATCTCCGCTCCGGCGCGCCGGACGTGATGAAGGGATTTTCATCCATCGCTCAAGCCGCCCTGCAGCCAAGCGCCCTTGATGCCAAAACCAAAGAACTCATCGCTCTCGCAATCGGGATCGCGGTACGTTGCGATGATTGCATCGCCTTTCATGTCAAAGCCGCGATTGATCATGGCGCAACACGCGAGGAAGTGCTCGAAACATTGGGCATGGCCATTTATATGGGGGCTGGACCATCGGCAATGTATGCAAGCCATGCACTTGAAGCCTTCACGCAATTCAGCGCCGCGAAAACCGCCGCTTAAGTTCTATTCTAAGGACCATAAATAATGTCGATCTCAGCTTTGATCTCTCGCTTGCTTGGTTCATCAAGCACTCCCGCCATCGAACATGAAGATATGCAAAAAGCTGTCGAGAGTGGTGAATGTCATATCGTTGATGTCCGGGAGCCAAACGAATATCAAGCGGGCCATGTTCCTGGCGCAATCAATCATCCACTTTCTACATTTGATCCCGCAAAATTGCCGCTGGGAAAGCCTCTGATCCTCGTCTGTCAGGCGGGTGGACGATCAGCAAAAGCGCTCGCAGCGACACACGCTTCAGGCCGCACCGATGCCGTTCATTACGCGCCGGGTACAGGCGGATGGAAAATGCGCGGCGAAAAAATCGCGTTTTAATTGCTAAGCTTTACTGCGATTTCATTTCAACAATCACAAGATCGCGGACATCATCCGCCGCGATCACTTTTTTTATGTTGCCGAGACGGCGCAAATCATCTTGCGAATGTGTGAAACGATAGCCTTGCGTACCCGCGCGGATCGTATCCATGACAATATGCTTGATCGGAATTTCGCGCGAAACATGTGAAAGCGTCTGCGCAATCACATCCATCTCGATCATGTGAATCCAATTGACAAGAATGAGAACATCGACGGATGAAACAGCATTGGTTTTTAATGCCGTGATCAACTCATCGGGCTTTGCAAAATCAGCAACCGCGAATGAAACAGGTCCATTGACGCAATATTTTGCGGCTCGAAGAACCGCCGCCTCGCGATCAATACCCACTCTTTTTACAGCGTGAACGCGACCTAAGATATCGCCAAGGCCAACGCCGATTTCGACCACGCAGTCATGCGGCACAGACTCGCAGAGGCGAACCACATCGGCTTTGTAAGGACGCGCGTGAAATGTGCCGGTGATGTGCCAGGGATCAAAGCCATAAATGAGATGAAGAATTTTATTGCGCGCCACCTCATATATCGCTCCCGATGCCCGACTGAGACCGATCGAACCAATCTTCTTTGCAAGGCGGGCGGGGAAAGACGACATGTCTGGATGCGGCCCTTGAGAAATTGTGTGCGGGAAAAATTGTCATTCATGGCGGAGAGGGGGAGATTCGAACTCCCGATACCCTTGCGAGTATGCCGCATTTCGAGTGCGGTGCATTCAACCACTCTGCCACCTCTCCGTGAGATGAAGATTGACTCTTCGGCCCTTGGCCTGTAGCACACCGGCTCTGGCGCGGAGTCTACGAATTCCGCGCTTCTTTCGTTGGAAAAAGCCGAAACCCTCGCGGAAGCGGCAGATCCTTCGACAACTGTCAAAAAGGCGTCCGTTTGCGGAATTTCCGTGGGCAGAGACGTTAGAACACGGGAAATGAGAGATGTTCGCAGTCATCAAGACCGGTGGCAAGCAGTACAAGGTCGCCG
>RFZR01000135.1 GCA_009920595.1 Alphaproteobacteria bacterium
GACGGTGCCGCGGGAAGCCGTGCAGACAGGACCACGCGGTTCTTATGTCTATATCGTTGATAAAGACGTGGCTAAATTCAAACCGGTGAAAACGGGACGCACAGTCAATAATCGCACGGAGATCACGGATGGACTCTCTGGCGATGAACAAGTTGTGACCGATGGCCAAATTCAATTGACGGATGGTGTGAAGATCGAACCGAAAGGTTCTTCGACGGGAGCGCCCTGATGTCTCTCTCGGAATTATGTATTCGTCGTCCGGTGATGACGACGCTCATCACTTTATCATTCATTATCTTTGGTCTCTTTGCCTATCGCCTTCTGGCAGTTGCCGCTCTGCCGCGTGTTGATTTTCCGACGATCAGCGTTTCGGCGAATTTGCCCGGTGCGAGTCCTGAAAGCATGGCGTCTTCTGTCGCCGCGCCCCTTGAACGGCAATTCTCGACAATCTCGGGCATCACCGCGATGACATCGGTGTCGAGTTTGGGGTCAACCAATATCACGCTACAATTTGATCTTGATCGCAATATCGATGGAGCCGCCCTAGATGTTCAAGCGGCGATTAGCGGCTCCTTGCGTCGTCTACCACCTGATTTACCGAACCCGCCAAGCTTTCGAAAAGTTAACCCTGCTGATCAGCCCGTGCTCTTCATCGCGCTCACCTCCGAGACGATGCAACTGTCACAGGTCAATGATTATGCCGAGCAAATTCTTCAGCAGCAGATCTCGCAGATTAATGGTGTGGCGCAAGTTCAAATTTTTGGATCGCAAAAATATGCGGTGCGTGTCACGGCGGATCCCGAAGCGGTCTCCGCGCGTGGCCTGTCTTTCGCCGATATTCAAAGAGCGATTTCATCCGCCAATTCCAATCAACCAACGGGCACTTTGCGCGGTACCGAGCGCAATGTTACGATTGAAGCCTCAGGCCAATTAAAAAATGCTGCCGATTATGGCGCAATCATCATCAGCTCAAAAAATGCCGTGCCCGTGAAGCTCGAGGATATCGCAACGGTGCGCGACTCTGTTGAGAATGATCAAACCGCTAGCTGGTATGGTAAAAAGCGGTCAATCGTTCTGGCCGTATACAGGCAATCTGATGCGAATACCGTTGAAGTTGTCGATCAAGTCAAAGCGAAATTGCCGCAATATCGTAATCAGCTTCCAGCATCCATCGGTATGGATGTATTGTCTGATCGTTCGATCCCCATTCGTGAAGCGGTTGCTGATGTTGAATTCACGCTTGGTCTTTCTATGATCCTCGTGGTCTTGGTGATTTTCCTGTTCTTGAAGTCACTAACCGCAACCATCATTCCGGCTTTGGCGCTTCCTGTTTCATTGATTGGCACCTTCGCGGCGATGTATGTCTTCGGCTATTCGATCGACAATATATCGCTTCTGGCGCTTACGCTTTCAGTGGGCTTTGTTGTCGATGATGCCATTGTGATGCTTGAAAACATCATGAGGCATATTGAGAATGGCGAGAAGCCCTTCGAGGCCGCGTTGCGGGGATCACGGGAAATTGGCTTTACGATCATCTCCATCACACTGTCCTTGGTCGCGGTTTTTATTCCCGTGTTTTTTATGGGCGGCGTTGTCGGTCGCGTGTTCCGCGAATTTGCAGGGACGATTTCCGTTGCCATTTTGGTTTCTGGATTTGTTTCGCTCACACTCACACCGATGATTTGTGCGCGGATTTTGCGTGAACATCGGCCTGATCATCGTGAAAGCCTTTTTGCGCGTATTGTCGACGCTGGCTTTAATTCAGTTTTAAATCTCTATCGGATCGCGCTGGATGGGGTGATCCGTTTCCGTCTCATTGTACTTCTTTTGACGCTTGGCACGATCGCATTAACTGGCTGGCTCTATCTTCAAATTCCAAAAGGGTTCTTCCCGCAAGAAGATACAGGTCTTCTGCGTGCCTCTGTCGAAGCAGCGCCTGATGTGTCTTTCAGCGCGATGGCTGATTATCAAGTCAAGCTCAATGAGGTGATTAGCAAAGATCCGGCGATTGATTATTTTACATCCTCCGCAGGCTTTGGTTCGACCAATCAAGGGTTTATGTTCATCCAGCTAAAGCCGCGTAGCCAACGCGATGATATGGGTAAAATCATAGGCAGATTACGCAAAGCGGCCTCAGGCATTCCTGGTATCAATGCCGTCTTTGTGCCAATTCAAAACTTCAATTTAAATGCGGGGCGGCTCGCGCGCGCGCAATATCAATACACGATGCAATCCGGCGATCTTGCCACTTTGTTTGCTTCCGTTCCGAAGATTCTGGAACAGTTCCGCAAGACACCCGAATTGCGCGATGTGACAAGTGATTTGCAAATCGCCAATCCGCAGATCGTTGTGGATCTTGATCGCGAGAAAGCGGCCAATTTGGGTGTGACTTCCGATCAGGTTCGCCAAACACTTTATAATGCATTTGGCTCGCGTCAGATTTCTACAATCTATACAGCCTCATCCGATTACGCTGTGATCTTGGAAGCCAATCGCGATTATCAATCGGATCCTGCAGCTTTATCGCGATTATTTATCAAAAATTCGACTGGTCAGAATGTGCCGCTTGAAGCGGTCGCGAATATTCGCCGCAATATCGGACCTTTGTCGATCAATCGCCAATCACAACAACCGGCTGTGACATTATCATTCAATCTTGCGCCCGATGTCGCGCTGGGCCAAGCGGTTGAAGCCATTCGCAAGGCAGAAAAAATTGCGGGCCTTCCGTCATCAATCGTTACGGGTTTTGCGGGATCAGCGCAGCAATTCCAAGATTCACTCAAAGGGCAAGGGCTTTTGATCCTCGCGGCTGTACTTGTGATCTATATCGTTTTAGGCGTTCTTTATGAGAGCTTCATTCATCCAATCACGATTTTGTCGGGTCTGCCGTCAGCGGGCTTAGGCGCATTGCTCGCGCTCCAATATTACAAGCTTGATCTTTCAGTCATCGCGATCATCGGCATTTTGATGCTCGTAGGCATTGTGAAGAAGAATGCCATCATGATGGTTGATTTTGCGATTGAGCGAAGACAGTCAGGGATGAATGCGTTGGACGCTATTCGGGAGGCCGCTCTTGTGCGCTTCCGTCCCATTATGATGACCACTTTCGCGGCTCTGTTTGGCACTTTGCCGATCGCGCTTGGTTCAGGCGCCGGGTCTGAACTTCGGCAACCTCTGGGTATTGCAGTTGTCGGCGGTCTTGCCGTTTCGCAGCTGCTCACCCTGTTCATTACGCCTGTTGTCTATATCTATCTCGACAAGATTGAGAGTTATTTTAATGGTCGAAAGAAAGCCGAGGTGGCTCTCAATCCGCAAGAAGGTTGAATTTTAGCAAATTTTTATCCGGACTTTTAAAAGCGTGCGGATAAGACAATCCCGTATTTGTTTTTGGGATTTTTTTATCGATGCCTTCTCCGCATGCCTCAATAATGTTGAAGAGTAGACCGCGCAGCTTACTCCTGTCGCCTGATTATTATTGTCGTGCGGTCCTTGCTGATTTCTTCGATGATTATGGTTATCCCCTGATCTGCCAATCCTCCTTTAAAGAGATGGTACTCAAAGGGGCCGATGAGGGTGCCGAGCTTTTGATTTTGGACGATGATCTTGGCGAGATGACACCCTATGAGGCGCTCCGGATTTTGCGGGCAAAAGTAGAAAGCCCGTCATCCGCCAAAGCCATATTGTTGAGCGGCGTTACGACGCGCCGTAGTCTTGAACGGGCAAAGCGGGCGGGATTTGATGCCGTGATTGCTAAGCCGATTACGCCGACGCTCTTCCTGCGTACACTTCGAAATCTTACCCCATCTTTGGCAGCGTGACGCGGATCGAGCGTTTGGGCCTCAGCTCTCGCTTGGCATTTTGGGCCGACTGGTGCTAGCCTTCTCTTCGATAGAGTGTTTTTCGAACGGAATTCCATGTCGCGGGCGAGTGTGCATCGCGCGGAAGAGGGTGCAGGCAAGACGGGACGGCATCACGCTGACGGCGGGGATGCGTCGCGTGCTGCGGTCTATGCCGCGCTGGATTTGGGTACCAATAATTGTCGCCTCCTGATGGCGCGGCCGTCGCGTGACGGATTTCGCGTTGTTGACGCGTTTTCTCGGATTGTGCGCTTGGGCGAAGGCGTCTCCTCAACACGCCGTTTGGCCGATGATGCGATCAACCGCACGATTGAGGCGCTTAAAATCTGCAGCCACAAAATGGCGCATCGCGGCGTGAAGCGCGCGCGCCTGATTGCGACCGAAGCCTGCCGCGCTGCTGAAAACCGCCAAGATTTTATGGGCCGCGTCGAGTCAGAAACCGGGCTTCGCCTTGAGATCATCGATCGCGAGACGGAGGCCGCGTTAGCCGCCGCAGGGTGCGCGGCGTTGGCCGATCCGAAAGCCGAGAGTGTTGTTCTCTTTGATATTGGTGGGGGATCCACTGAAGTTGTGTGGCTCGATGCCGCGCGTGAGGGGCGTCGCTCAATCCGCAAGCGCATTCGCTCCTGGCTCTCTTTGCCGGTCGGTGTTGTGAATCTCTCGGAGCGGCACGGCGGACGCGATGTGAGTGCCGAGTCGTATCAGCGCATGGTTGATGAGGTGAAAGACCATCTTGTGTCCTTTGCCGCCACATTGCCGAAGACGGGCGAGCCGCGTGATTTTCATCTCTTGGGCACATCTGGCACCGTGACGACCTTGGCGGGTGTGCATCTTGGATTACCACGCTATGATCGTCGCGCGGTTGATGGCATCTGGATGAGTTCTGATCAGGTCAGCGGCATTGTCTCACGACTATTAGCCATGAATTACTCCGAACGTGTCGCAAGCGCCTGTATTGGTGTTGAACGTGCGGATTTGGTTTTGTCAGGCTGCGCGATTTTTGATGCTATACGCCATATGTTTCCCTCTGATCGTGTTCGCGTGGCTGATCGCGGATTGCGTGAAGGCATTCTCATGCAATTAATGGTCGAAGATGGCGTGTGGCATGACCACGCTTTGGGGGCCGCATGAGTGGCGACGGACTCTCGGGCCGCGAAGGGGGACGTTCCCTCAAACAACGTGTGAAGACTGCCAAGAAGCGTACGGTCTCGCAAAAACGTTGGTTGGAACGACAACTCAATGACCCTTTCGTTGCGCGTGCGAAGCGTGAAGGCTATCGCTCACGCGCGGCGTTCAAAATCATCGAGATCAACGAGAAATTCAAATTGTTCA
>RFZR01000136.1 GCA_009920595.1 Alphaproteobacteria bacterium
GCCGAATCGCACCGTGCTTGATCGCCTTGAAGATGTGATTGCACAAAATCACAATCGCGTTGCGTTGATTTCTGATCATGAAACCCTGAGCTTTGGTGAGATGGGCGCGCGGATCAACCGCATCGCGCGCTGGGCGAAAGCGAACGGAATCCAAAAAGGCGATTCGGTTGCGCTTTTTCTGCCGAACCGTCCCGATTATCTCTGCATCTGGCTTGGCATTGCGCGTGCAGGTGGCGCGACGGCTTTGCTCAACACGTCGCAAACAAGCTTGCGATCATCGCGCATGATTTGCTTGAGATCTATCATCACGCCATGGACAATGTGTCCGATGCGCCGCGCGTTTTCGTTCACGACTTTCAGGAGTCTGAATTTGATCGCGCGTTGCAACGTTTCTCTGACGCAACACTTGAACCGCATGAACGTGTCGCGCTGACGCTCGATGATCGTTGCGTCTATGTTTATACCTCCGGCACCACTGGGCTGCCCAAAGCGGCCAATATCAATCACTATCGCGTGAGTGCCATGGCGCTGGGGTTCTCCTCTGTAATGGAAGCCGAGAAAAGCGACAGGCTTTATGATTGCCTGCCGATGTATCATTCGAACGGCGGCATTCTCGCAACGCTTGGCACGCTCATTCGCGGTGGAAGTGTTGTGATCCGCGAAAAATTATCGGTTCGTGAATTCTGGTCTGATATCATCAAACATAACTGCACTTTGTTTTTTTATATCGGCGAAGTGTGTCGCTATCTTTTGAATGCGCCGCCATCCCCGCTCGACCGCCAACATCGCATTCGTCTGATTTGCGGCAATGGTTTGCGGCCTGATATTTTTCAAGCTTTCTCGAAGCGTTTCGGCATCAAACATATTCGTGAATTTTATGGCGCGACCGAGGGTAATATCGCGCTGTTTAATTTTGATTCACGCCCTGGTGCGATTGGTCGTATTCCGAAATGGGCGGAGAAGCGGTTTGTTGTCAAAGTCGTGCGCTTTGATGTCGAGAATGAAAAGCCAATGCGTGATGCCGATGGGCGGTGCATACCATGCAAGCCGGGCGAGATTGGCGAGATCATCGGCGAGATTATTGATGATCCGAATGCACCGGCCAATCGCTTCGAGGGCTACGCCGATACGAATGCAAATGAGACGAAAATTCTGCGTAACGTTTTCCGCGATGGTGATGCGTGGTTCCGCTCCGGTGATCTCGTGACGCGCGATGAGCGCGGCTATTTCTATTTCGTTGATCGTATCGGTGATACATTCCGTTGGAAAGGCGAGAACATCTCGACCAATGAAGTGGCCGAAACCATCAACACGCATCCGGGTGTTGCGTCTTGCGCGGTCTATGGCATTCCGATTGCAAACCATGACGGCAAGGCGGGAATGGCGGCGCTGCATCTTTCAGAGCATGAGGCTTTCGATCTGGATCGTCTTACCAAACATCTCGTCGACAATCTGCCCCCGCATGCGCGTCCGCTCTTTCTGCGCTTGCGTCGCGAGGCCGATATGACCGGAACATTCAAAATCCGCAAAGTTGATTTGATGAAAGAAGGCCTCACGCCGCGTGATCTGAGCGAACCACTTTATATGTTTGACAGTGAAACCGGGCGCTATCGCATATTGGATGAAGCGATGCGCGGGGATATTCTTGAAGGTCGGATGCGGCTCTAATTTAAAAAAGAAGAGTTAAGGTCACAACCGCGAACGCAATTCCCGCCGGATGATTTTCCCCGTCGTGGTCATCGGCAGAGAGTCGACAAATTCGATTTCGCGCGGATATTCATGAGCCGATAAACGCTCTTTCACAAATTGTGATATCTCGTCTTTCAGTGCATTGCTCGGCAAAAAGCCCGGACGCAAAACCACAAAAGCTTTGACGATTTCGGTGCGCAGCGCGTCTGGCTTACCGACTGCGGCAGCAAGCGCAATCGCCGGATGTTTAATCAAGCAGTCTTCAATCTCGACGGGGCCGATGCGGTAGCTTGATGACGTGATCACATCATCATCACGGCCGATAAATTTGATGTAACCATCCTCATCCATCACGCCTTGATCACCGGTGGCCATCCAGTCGCCGATGAATTTTTCGTGGCTTGCCGCTTCACGATTCCAATAACCAAGAAACATCACGGGATCAGGGCGCGCGATGGCAATCTGTCCCACTTCGCCGCGCGCACATTCTGTGCCGTTAGCACGAATGATCGCGACGCGATGCCCGGGAACAGGCTTGCCAATGAATCCTGGCTTGACCATTGAAAGTGCATTGCACGAACCGATGACGAGATTGCATTCGGTTTGGCCATAGGCCTCGTTGATCGTGAGGCCTAACTCCTCTTGTGCCCATAACAGCGTTTCCGCACCAAGTGCCTCGCCAGCGGAAGCAATGGTTCGCAAATTCAATTCATATTTGGTGCGTGGATTTTTGATTGTGCGCAACATGCGCAGCGCCGTCGGCGGCACAAAGAGATTGCGGATCTTGAAATCCTGCATCAACCGATAGGCTTCATGAGCATCGAACTTGTCAAACTTTCGCGCCACAACCGGCACCCCATGCGCAAGCGATGGCAGAAGGCCGTTTAACAATCCACCCGCCCACGCCCAATCCGCCGGTGTCCAGAGGAGATCGCCTTCACGCGGGAAAAATTCATGGACCAATTCGAAGCCGGGCAAATGTCCTGGCAAAACACGATGCCCATGCAGCGCACCTTTTGGCTGGCCTGTCGTTCCGGATGTGTAAATCATCAAGGCCGGATCATCGGCCAATGTGTTAACCGGCGTGAATTCATCAGAGTGTGCAGCAAGCGCGGCGTTAAAATCTTTCGCGTTGCCTTCATCACCATCAACTGAAAGCAGGAGTTTAAAATCAGGGAGCGGTTCTGTCGCGCTGTTTAACTTCTGTAAGCTCGCTGAATTGGTGATGAGGCCGGTTACTCCAGCATCATGAAGCCGATAGAGAAGCGCATCGACACCGAAGAGGACGGCGAGTGGCAGCGCCACCGCACCGGCTTTGTAAATCGCAATATGGCTCTCAGCGACTTCGCGCGATTGCGGCAACAAAATCGCAATGCGTTCGCCGCGTTTGATGCCGCTCTTCACGATGAGATTCGCAAGTTGATTGGAGCGCTTGCGCAAATCAGCGAAACTCACGCGCTCAGCTTTGCCTGAAACATCGACATCAAGAAGCGCCAAACGATCAGGCTCACGCGCTGCCCAATGATCGCACACAGCGACGCCGATATTGTAGCGGTCTGGCACGTTCCACCGGAACGCCGTGCGCAGGCTCGCCTCATCAGGGCTGAAAGGAAGCATTGTCTATGGGCCACTCAAGAAAAGCGGCGCATTTAGGCAGGAAGCTTCTTTTTTTGCAACGCAACAAATGAGGAAATGGTCAATCGCCTAGACGGGCAGGGCGCCGTCCGATTTCACTTCTTCCATCACCGCAAAGGTCCGGCTTTCTTTTACCCCCGGGAGCGCCAAGAGCACATCACCCAAAAAGCGACGATAGGCCGCCATATCCTCAACGCGTGTTTTAACGAGATAATCAAAACCGCCCGCGACCATATGGCATTCCAGTACTTCGGGTGCGGTTTGAACGGCTTCGCTAAAGCGGGCGAATACATCGGGCGTGGTTTTATCGAGCGTTACTTCGACAAAAATCAAAAGCCCTCGGCCAAGCTTTTTAGGGTCGAGCATGGCGCGAAAGCCCATCACATAACCGTCTCGCAACAGACGTTTTACACGTTCGCTCGCGGCCGTCGGCGAAAGCCCGACTTTTTCAGCAAGATCGACGGTGGTGATACGGCCGTCATCTTGCAGCCAATTGAGAATCTTCCGGTCGATCCGATCAAGGTCAGACATATTCGCTAAATCCTATAAATTTTTTAGTTATTCCAACTATAATTTATCAAAAAATACCAATTAAAACACTATAAATTTTGATATATGATGAAAAAATCAATTTTTTCGTGGAAAGTCGCTTTCATGACGTCTTTTACCCCCTTCCGCACCGATTTCGCCCCTCGGGACGAGGATATTGCTGCGCGCTTGTTGCTGACGGCTACGCTTTCTCCCGAAGTTGAAAAGCGCGTTGATCAATCAGCGAAGGGCATGATCCACGCGATCCGCACCAAAACATCGGGCCTCGGCGGTGTCGAAGAATTGCTGCGTGAATATTCGCTCTCAACGCCTGAAGGTCTCGCTTTGATGGTGCTCGCCGAAGCCCTGCTTCGTGTGCCGGATGCTGCAACCGCCGACAGTCTGATTGAAGACAAGCTCGGTCAAGGCGATTTCTTGAATCACGAAACGCAATCGGATGCGATTTTGGTGTCAGCGTCGGCTTGGGCGCTTGGCCTCACGGCGCGTGTCATCCAACCGGGTGAAACGCCAGAGAGCATGATCGGCAAACTCGTGAAGCGTCTGGGTTTGCCGACCGTTCGTACCGCAACACGTCAAGCCATGCGTGTGCTCGGCAGTCATTTCGTGCTTGGCCAGACGATTGATGAAGCGCTTGAGCGCGCGCGTTCCGGCACGGGCAAACTCTTCCGCTATTCCTTCGACATGTTGGGTGAAGGCGCGCGCACGCAGGAAGATGCGGATCGTTATGCGGCCTCATATAGCGCTGCCATTGCTGCGATTGGCAAAGCGGCAGGTAATGAGCCTTTGCCGAACCGCCCCGGCATTTCGGTAAAACTCTCAGCGCTTCATCCACGTTATGATTGGCTCTCGCGTGAACGCGTGATGCGCGAGCTTGTGCCAGTGCTCTTACGTCTCGCACAAGAAGCGAAATCCTATGACATGAATTTTACCGTGGATGCGGAAGAGGCCGATCGCCTCGAACTCTCGCTCGATGTCATCGCCGCTGTCTTTGCTGATCCATCGCTTGCCGGTTGGGATGGTTTTGGCCTCGCCATTCAGGCCTATCAAAAGCGCGCAATAGACGTCATCGACTGGATCGACACTCTCGCAGCACACCACAATCGCCGTATGATGGTGCGTCTGGTGAAGGGCGCCTATTGGGATACCGAAGTCAAACGCGCGCAAGAGCGTGGCCTTCATGATTATCCTGTCTTCACGCGTAAAGCGATGACGGATCTCAATTATGTCGCCTGTGCCGAACGTATGCTCAAAGCACGGCCGCGTATTTATCCGCAATTTGCAACGCATAATGCGCTGACGGTTGCATCCATTCTGGA
>RFZR01000137.1 GCA_009920595.1 Alphaproteobacteria bacterium
CGTGCAAAATGGATCATACTTTTTATTACGCTCGGAATTTATTATTTTTTGCCTTTCTTGAGATGGGATCGTGGACCGAACGCTCCTGATCAGGCCGTGCTCATCGATATCCCTCATCGCCGCGCCTATTTCTTCTTCATCGAAATTTGGCCGCAAGAAGTTTATTACCTCACCGGTCTTCTCATCATCGCTGCGATGACGTTGTTTTTGATGAACGCGATGGCCGGTCGGGTGTGGTGCGGGTATCTCTGCCCGCAGACGGTGTGGACGGATCTCTTCATGCAGGTTGAACGTTGGGTCGAAGGTGACCGGCGTGAACGAATGCAGCGTGACGCAAGTCCGATGGATCTCGAAAAATTCTCGCTGAAATTATTGAAACATACGCTCTGGTTGCTTATCGCATGGTGGACCGGTGGTGCATGGGTTCTTTATTTTGCTGACGCGCCAACTTTAGTACGCGACCTTGTAACTTTCCAAGGCGATGTTGTCGCTTATGTTTCGATCGCTACGCTGACCTTCACGACTTATACTTTCGCGGGCCTCATGCGTGAACAAGTCTGTCTTTATATGTGCCCCTGGCCACGTATTCAGGCGGCGATGACAGATGAATATGCGTTGAATGTAACCTATCGCGTTGATCGCGGTGAACCACGGATGTCATTCAAAAAGGCGACACAGGCGCGTCTCATCGGACAACCGGCAGGCGACTGTGTCGATTGTCAACAATGCGTCGCGGTATGCCCGACGGGTGTCGATATTCGTCACGGCGCCGATATTGGTTGTATTCAGTGCGGGCTTTGCATTGACGCTTGTGATGATGTGATGGTGAAGCTCAATCGACCGACGCGCCTTATCGCCTATGATACGGAAATAAACATCAAGCGGCGGGCTGAGGGGAAGAGCAATATCTTCAAACCTATTCGGGCGCGTTCTGTACTCTATGCGGCCATCATTTCGATAGTCGGTAGCGTCATGCTCTATGCCCTTCTCACGCGAGCCCCCTTCACCGTGAGCGTAATCCATGATCGGAATCCTATTTTTGTAAAGCTTTCCGATGGCCATATCCGTAACGCCTATACAGTTCGCATTGCGAATATGCTCCCGACCCAGCGGGCCTTCACGCTTGAAATCGGAGGTTTGCAATATTCACACATCGAAATCATCGGTGGGGAAGCACCGATCGATGGCCGACCCTCGGTGAGCGTCGGCCCGGACCAAACAAGAGAATTACGCGTTCTGGTAGCCAACATCTCTGGAATTTAGAATTCGTGATCAAGGTGATGGTAAAACGGCAAGTGCCCGCGATTTCTTCCGGACCCCTCACTCGATCCATTGACGCTCAAAAGCAACGAATTAGATTTTTGATGAGGGATAGACACATGAAGGCCGTACTGATTGACTCTTCAAAATCCGACAGCATTAAATTGACAGGTCGCACTGTCCTTGTAGCGATACTTACTTTTTTTGGAATTGTTTTCACCGCGAATGGCATCATGGCCTATTTTGCGGTTCAAAGCTTCTCAGGCGTCCAAACAGAAAAGCCTTATGAAAATGGGCTGGCCTTTAATCGCGATATCGAACGCGCACGGACACAAGACGCACAAGGCTGGCACGTCGATGAGGCCATCACGCGTAAAGAGACGGGTGATGTTATGCTTACAATACGGATCACTGATTCAACACAAAAGCCAATATCCGGTGTTACTGTCGATACATATGCAGGTGCTACGCAATGCGGTGCCGGACAATGGGATATTGATATGCGGGCACTGAAGAATGGGGACATTGTCTATCACTCAATCAATCGCATTATTCTCCACTAAAGACGCCAAGAATTAACTTCTGATCTTGAGAGAACCGATTTGGAAAAGACTGCTGATTACTCTGCCTTTCTTAAACCTTCGAGCGAGGGTCGAGTGAATCTTGACTTGGCCATTGAAGGAATTTCCTCAGCGGATGCGATTGCTGAAATAGAAAGAGCACTCAGCACCATTCCAGGGCTCACGCACGCGAGATTAAATTTTACAACGCGTCGCCTTTCGACTGAGTGGATAAAATCAAGTTTCAATCCCTCACCTGCGATCTTAACGCTTGAAAATTTGGGTTACCGTGTTGCGCCCTTTACCAGTGATGATCAAGAGAGTGAAGAAGATCGCTATACGCGTTGGCTTCTTCGTTGTCTTGTTGTCTCAGGTTTTGCGGGCATCAATGTTATGTTGTTGTCAGTATCGATTTGGGCAGGCAATGTCACAGACATCACACCTGAGACGCGTGATCTTTTCCATTGGCTTTCAGCGTTGATCGCGCTTCCCGCTGCCGCATTTTCAGGACAACCTTTTTTCTACAAAGCGCTTCGCGCTCTTCGCCAAGGCGATATGACAATGGATGTGCCGATTTCTATCGGTATAACTCTCGCTCTTGGTATGTCTGTCTATGAGACCGCTCATCATGCTGAGCATGCCTATTTCGATTCGGCATTAATGCTGATTTTCTTCTTGCTATCGGGACGGGTCCTCGATCATGCGATGCGGAAGAAAACGCGATCGGCGGCCGCTAATCTCGCAGCATTACGAATACCCACAGCTTCACGTTTGGACATTGATGGGCGGATAAGTGAAGTGCCAAGTGATGCTTTGATTACAGGAGACAAGATTCTTGTTGCGCCCGGTAGTCGTGTACCCGCGGATGGGGTGATCGAATTTGGAACTTCACAAATAGAATCAAGTCTCGTGACAGGCGAGACAGAACCAAAATCCGTAAAGCCGGGTGATTTGGTTTTTGCAGGAACTCTGAATCAAAATGGATCTAATTGATGAAGCACTCACAAAGCGATCTCGATATGTGCAAATCGCGGACCGTGTGGCACGTCTATACGCGCCGATTGTCCACATGGCCGCCGCGCTAACAGCCATGGCATGGATTGCTATTGGTGCCACTGTCCATGATGCACTTGTCATCGCGATCGCAGTCTTGATCATCACCTGCCCTTGCGCCCTCGCTTTGGCCGCACCTGTCGTTCAGGTCATTACAGCGGGCGCACTTTTTCGGAAGAATATTCTTATTCGATCTGCCGATATGATTGAGCGCATGGCTGAGATTGATACAATCATCTTTGATAAAACCGGAACACTGACTCTGCCTGAGCCAAGTCTGATTGATGCTTCATCTCTCACACCGGCAGAATTGATGATGGCGGGACGATTAGCAGTTTCTAGTCATCATCCTTTAGCACGCGCTATCTGTGAAGCTGTCCGAGAGACAGGCTCTATTTTAACGCCCTACCCAGAGACCCAAGAAATCACAGGGAGTGGTGTTTCTTGCTTAATAGATGGCGTCGAGGCACGGCTTGGTCATCCAACATTTTGTAATGTTCCTGCACCGATCTGGACCGACAATCGATCCTATATCGGCTTCCGCTATGGAGAAAATTCCGGTTTGATTTTTGTGGGTCAAAAGCTACGCGCAGATGCGGCCCAGATCATCAATGCGCTAAAAGCACGAAGATATCGTGTCTTGATTCTGTCTGGTGATCATGATCGAATTGTAAAAGATGTCGCCAATCATTTGAAAATTGCTGAATGGCATAGCGCGATGTCACCCAAGGATAAGCGCGATTTTCTCACACACCTGAAAGATAAAGGCCATCATGTCTTGATGATCGGTGATGGATTAAATGATGCCCCAGCGCTCGCAGCCGCTACGGCCTCGTTATCTCCCGCGACAGGTGCCGATGTGACACAGGCAGCTGCCGATGCCGTTTTTACCGGGAAGACTCTCGCACCTGTCCTTGACCTTCTTTTGCTGACGCAGAAGGGGCGACGTGTGATGGTGGAAAATTTCGGGCTTGCCCTGATCTACAATTTGATTGCGGTTCCTTTGGCGGTCTTTGGTTATGTAACACCCTTGATTGCGGCGGCGGCGATGTCGGGTTCATCAATGATTGTTGCACTCAATGCGTTGAGAGCGCGGCGCGCAGACGGAATGTCCTCATGACCATTTTGCTTTATCTTGTACCTGCTGCGCTCGGCCTTGGTTTACTCGCTCTTGCGGCTTTCATGTGGAGTCTCAGAAATGGTCAATTTGAGGATCTCGACGGCGCAGCCTTTCGCATTCTTAATGATGATGATGTGAGAAAAGAATAGAGATGGCGCGCGTCGATTCCCTCCGTCTGCGAGCTGGTCAAATTTTCTGCGCCTGTGATGTTGACGGTCTACCGCTCGATCTCGATTCTCTTCCGAAGGAAGCTTCGCTTCTTCGTATGGCCTTGGCCTTCAGTAGTTCAGTGTTAGCGCAGGTTTTAACGCTTTCGATTTTGCCGATTGCGAGCGCAACATTTCGACCCGTCAGCGGATCACTGTCTTGGCCCTTTATGATGTTTCTTACGGGCGCGGCGCTTGCAGGTTTTCCTGCCTCTTATCTTCTTGATCGCCTGGGACGGCGATCGGCCTTTGCATTAGGTGCGAGTCTTGGTCTTGCTGGCGGCATACTTTCGGCTTTCGCGCTGAGCGAACGTCTTTATCCGATCTTTTTGATCGGCATATTGTGGCTTGGTATGGCGCAGGGCTTTGGTCTTTTTTATCGCCACGCCGGACCTATTGCAGGGCGCACGAGCGGTGTGGTCTTTGGTGCAGGAGCTTTAGGCGCATTTGTGGCGCCCTTTATCATTGGCACCTTATCCGAAATATCTGGTCCACTCGCCTCTCCCCTTATTCTCATGGTGTCAGGTGTTGCACATTTAGTTACACTTTCGCTCGCGATTGGTCTTCCGAATCAACAGATTGAAATCACGGCTTCATCATTAATGGTCAGACGGCCGACCATGCTGATTTTCTTTACAACGACTCTTATCGCATCATCAGCTTGGTTAGGTATGAATGGTCTCATGGCGCGCTCACCGCTCGTAATGATGGGATGTGGTTTGAGCCTATCCCTTTCAGCCTTCGCGATGGCGGCCCATTTATCGGCGATGTATTGGCCCGGATTTACAATCGGCCATCTGATCAAACGCTTTGGCGGTATAATCACATCCCTGATCGGCCTTCTTTTCTTAGTGATGGGGGGTGTCGGTATAGCTTATCAGAATACAGTATTTGGCTTTACCTTATGCCTCACGCTTTCTGGATATGGCTGGGGCATGGCAACAATTGGAGCAACAGCGT
>RFZR01000138.1 GCA_009920595.1 Alphaproteobacteria bacterium
TGGCGACCTTCTTGAACCAGATTAGACCGACGCTGCCAGTAAAGGTTACGAACGAACACATAGCGATCAAGGCTTGAAGCAGCGATTAGCCCTTCATTGGTTTTCGCATCGGCCCGCGTGGCGAGATATTCTGTTCCCGTCAAAGCATAATAAGTATTCATCGGCAAAAGATTACGCGCATCAGTCGTCACGCGCACCGCGCGACCCGCTGTTTCTCTCAACGTTGACGGACCAAGCAAAGGCAACACGACATAGGGACCCGTCGAGAAACCCCACACGCCCAAGGTTTGACCAAAATCGCCATAGGATTTTTTCAAACCAATTTTTGTTCCCACATCAAAAAGTCCACCAACGCCCACAGTCGTGTTCACAAGTACACGAGAGAAATCTGTTCCGGCTTGCGTGCCGCGACCCTGCAAAGCATGATTCACACCTGCATACACATCATCAAGATTGTCGAAGACATTGCTGACGCCTTGACGCACTGGCTGCGGTAAAACCGCATTCCAAATCGAGACAAGCGGATTGATAATCACCATATCGACAACATCATTTAACGCAAATGTCGCGCGGTTCACGCTCTCAAGCGGATCATAGGGTTGAGGCATAGTCTCGTCGGCATACGCAACCGAGCCAAGCGAAAGCCCGAACACAAAACTCAAAACCAGTTGCCGAACGCACTTCATCATTTTGTCTGCCCCGGCGTCTCCGCCGCCTTGTTAAACAAAAACTGACTGATCAGTTTCTCCAAAACCATCGCCGATTGGGTTTTCATAACCCGATCTCCTTGAACCAGATACTCCGGAACCCCACCCGGTTCCAAGCCTATATATTGCTCGCCCAAGAGACCCGACGTCAGAATTATGGCAATTGTGTCTTTCGAGAAACGAAACGCCGAAGAAATTCGAAGCCGAGCGACGGCCTCATAGGTTTCACCGTCAAGGCTGATGGACTCGACCCGCCCGACGACCACACCGGCGCTTTTTACCGGCGCGCGAACTTTCAAGCCACCGATATTGTCAAAGCGCGCTTCGATCACATAAGCCGTTCCGGTGTCAAAGCCCGTCAGATTTCCGACTTTCATCGCCAAAAACAGCAGAGCCAAAATACCAAGGGCTACAAAGGCGCCGACCGCAAGGTCGAATTGAGAGCGGTTCATCAGTTTAATCCCCGGAACATCATAACGGTCAAAACAAGATCCAAGAGCAAGACGGTAAGAGACGATGTGACAACGGTACGCGTTGTCGCAGTCGAAACACCTTCAGCGGTTGGCACTGCGAAATAGCCTTCGAAAACGGAAATCAAACCAACTGCGACGCCAAACACCACGCTCTTCAAAATGCCATTCACAATGTCGATGCGCACATCGACACTCGCCTGCATTTGCGACCAGAATGCGCCATCGTCAATGCCAATCAATTTGACACCGATGATCCACGCGCCGCCAACGCCTGCTGCAGAAAAAAGAGCGGCCAGAAGAGGGACTGAAAAAACAGCGGCCATAAAGCGTGGCGCAATGACACGCGCTATAGGATCAACAGCCATCATATCCATCGCTGCCAATCACGCACAAGTGAAAGCGCAACAATCACACCGAGCGCTTCGGTCGAGCCGTAACGTTGCAAAACCTCATAACCTTGAACGGCCAAAACCATACCAACAAAGAGGCCTGAGACAATCACAATCGAAAGCGAGCGAACGCCAGAAAAATATAATTCTCGAATGATGAGACTGAAGCGTAAAAATACAACGCCTAAAACACCAAAGACAGAAAACGCAAAACGCGCTGCAAGTCCGAGTCGTTCAAGACGACTCGTTAGCGCATGACCTAAAACAGTAAGAATGGACAAAGGATTCGCTTTCATGGCGCAAGCAAATCCTTGATGTAATCCGGCGCAGGATAATGAAAAGGTACAGGTCCATCCGGCAATCCATCAGCGAATTGACGAATGAACGGATCGCTCGAAGCACGGATCTGATCGGGAGCAAGATCGCAATGTACTTTGCCACCTGACAAAACAACAACGCGATCAGCAAGACGCAATGTCTCGTTCAAATCATGTGTAACGATGACAGATGTCATACCGAGGGCCGCATTCAATCTCTTGATCAAGCGCCCGATGATTCCCACTGAAATCGGATCAAGTCCAGTAAAGGGTTCATCATAAAGCATGATGGAAGGATCAAGCGTAACAGCACGCGCAAGCGCGACGCGACGCGCCATACCGCCTGACAACTCTGAAGGCATGAGATGCGCAGCACCCCGCAATCCCACCGCTTCGAGTTTCATCAACACAAGCGCGCGGATCATGTCTTCGGAGAGATCTGTTTGCTCGCGATAGGGAAAGGCCACATTGTCGAAGACTGACAAATCGGTAAACAGGGCGCCGAATTGAAACAGCATACCGATGCGGCGGCGCAACGCATAGAGTGACGATTTGGACAGGGTCGGCACATTCTGATTTTCGACAATCACTTGACCTGAGCGGGGCGCAAGGCGGCCACCGATCAAACCGAGCAACGTCGTTTTTCCGCCGCCGGACGCGCCCATAATGGCGATGATTTCACCACGCCGAATGGTCAAGCTCAAATCATCAAGAATCAGCAATTGCAAACAAGTTACGGCGAAATGAAGGTTATGGTTTCAAATAAACTCAATAAACGCCTTTGAGCAGAAAGCGCCGATTGATCGGCTGCAACGGCCGCGCATTCATCGGGAAGATGAGTTTGAAAACATCGATATCGCTTTGCGCAGCCTCTATGGGCTGTTCAAAAATTACCCAATCCACATTTTCGGTACAAGGCGGCATGGTCAAAGAACCACGGTAACGGAACACGCCGCGCCCTTTTGGCAAGAGGGTCATCGGATCAACTGCGTTTGGCAAAGGCTGCGTGCCAAGTTTGCCCGGTGCATGACCCATCAATTGCGAAAAAATCTCGTTTCGATCGCCGGCACGCACGAAAACCGAGACCATAGCGAGTTTTTTCTGGCCTTGCGTATGGACGAATTGAATTTCCATTGCATGGCGAACGCCATCCACCGCATGTTCTGCCGGAACATGAAACAGAATTTGCTTGAGCGCGAATTCTTCGCTGCCAAGTTTCATCGTGCTGCCTTTGGCCACCTGCGCATAGACAGAGCGACCATTATTCACCATCGGAAAGGGCTGGGCCTTCCAATCGAAGGCCAGTGGTTCAACAGATGAAATATAATAGGGGCGCAAATCGATGGGTGATTGCTCAAGACCGGCGGCGCAGGCTGCATTCGCGGCTTCGAGTTCAGCCCATTTTTCAGGACCTTCGGGCCCATTATAGGTCCATACTTTCCCCTCTTGAGCGCTAACGGCCCCAATCTGCAGCAACAGGCCAAGCACCCCAAGGGTCACAAAACGCAAAAACTGAACCACCCGACACTCCCACCAACAGGCCTGAAAACGGCCAAGCGCCTCGAATTTCTAGCGAATTCCGTGCCAAACAATCAGCTTTCTGACTTGTGCAGGCGTCAGAAATCGCTCGCAATCCCTTTGTTCTCCCAATCACCATAACGGACGGGTTCAGGCCCCGCGCGGCCATTGACTTCCACTGGCCGATCCTGATGCGTGGCTGCGTTACGACGCGCTTGTGCCTCCTCGAGCGCTCTTTGCGCTGCGGGTGTGAGCGTTTTCAACGGGACTTCGAGTTCAGTTGGAGACTGAGGCTCAGCCATAATGATCACCTCTAGGGATTTTAACCGCTCTTGCGGTTCAGGCTTTTCTGGTCGCATAGAGGGGACTGGTCAAGGCGACGTCTTGACCGACCTGATCCGACAAAGAGCTTTTTGTGCCGCCAAACTCACCCTCCACTACATCATCATTGCATCCCGGACTTGCCGCGCGCGCTTTAGCAGTCACGGCCATTGATGATTTCCTCACAAAAATCCAACCGCTCGATGAGACGCTTGAGCGTCTTTTAGACACGCCCGCCGCCCGCGAACTTCCCGATCGCGATCGGGGCCTTGTGCGCGCCATCGCTATGGCTGCCATTCGTCGGCTGGGCACCATCGCGAAAGCGTTGGAAGAGCGCATCGAACGCGGATTACCCAACCATTCGGGGCAGTTGGAAGCGATTTTGATCTCAGGCGCCGCCCAGATTCTCTTTCTCGATGTCCCGGATCATGCGGCAGTCGATCTGTCAGTGCGTCTTGTGCAGGCCAATGCCGACGCCAAGCGGCTCACTGCGCTTTCCAACGCAGTTTTGCGGCGGATCGCGCGCGAAAAAGATGAAATCCTGAAAAAATCCGACCCGCTGACCATCGACACACCAGAATGGCTCGCCAAACGCTGGATCAAAGCCTATGGCGCCGAAAATGCAGCAAAGATTGCGGCGGCCTTTCGCAACGAACCCGCAATCGACCTGACTTTGCGTGCCGATCCCAAGATGTGGGCGGAAAAACTCAATGCAAAAATCCTCCCGACCGGCTCGTTGCGCTTGCGTGACCGGACGCCTGTTCGCTCACTTGCCGGTTATGAAGAGGGTGCATTTTGGGTTCAAGACACGGCCGCAGCTCTGCCGGTTCGTCTGCTTGATCCAAAGCCCGGTGAAATCATTGCCGATCTTTGTGCGGCCCCTGGAGGCAAGACGGCACAACTCGCGCTTTCGGGCGCGCATGTGACCGCTGTTGACCGATCCGAAAAGCGCGTGGCGCGGCTCTCGCAGAATATGCAGCGCTTAGGATTTTCGGTCGATGTTGTCGTGGCTGATGCAAGTCTTTGGCGCGGCGGCCCCTTCGACGCGATTCTGCTGGATGCCCCGTGCACCGCGACCGGTACCATCCGCCGCCATCCCGATGTGGCGTGGCTGAAAACAGAAGAAGACCTCGCAAAACTCACTCGACTTCAGCAACGGCTTCTCGATCACAGCGCCGAACTTTTAAAACCCGGTGGTCGCCTGATTTACTGCACCTGTTCGCTCGAACCCGAGGAAGGCGAAGAGCAGATCAAGACATGCCTCGCCCGAAATCCGTCGCTGCGCCTTGTGCCCTTTGAAGCAAAAAAACTTCCTTGGCTTGGGGAAGAGCTCGCCGATGCGATTACGCCTCAAGGCTTTTTAAGAACACTTCCCTTTATGATGCCGGATGATGATCCACGTCTTGCGGGTCTCGACGGATTTTT
>RFZR01000139.1 GCA_009920595.1 Alphaproteobacteria bacterium
CATCGTGTGCCGGGCGGTTCTTCAAGCGGTTCAGGTGTTGCGGTGGCATCGGGCATGATACCGGGTGCTCTTGGGTCTGACACAGGCGGATCTATTCGTCTGCCCTCGTCATTCGCTGGCATGGTGGGTTTAAAAACAACAGCAGGTTTGATCCCGACAACCGGTGTTTTACCCCTCTCACCCATGCTGGATACGATTGGTCCGATGACACGCACCGTGCGTGATGCGGCACTCTTGTTTGATGTGCTTACAGAGCAAGTCGAGGGAACGAGTGTACCTTCGTCCCTAAATGACTCAAAAGCCTTTGAAGGCAAACGCATCGGTATCCCGGAGGATTTGGGTGTTAAACTTCATCCGCATACAGAAAAGATCTGGCAAGAGACGATCAGCCGAATAAAGAATGCGGGGGCAATACTGGTGCCTGTACGTTTTCCAAAGAGTCTTGCTGATTATGCAGCGCCTTGCGGTATGTTCCTCGCTGTTGATGGATATCGTAATTATCGTGATTTTGCAGATGAGGATCCTAATCGCTTAGGTGAAGCTGTTAGACGTCGCATGATAAGTGGGAAATCTGTTACGGCCACTGACTATCTTGAAAATCTTGTAAACCGCGATCGAAACAAAGCAGCAATCGCGAAGAGTTTCGAGATAATTGATGCGTTATTGACGCCGACAACAGCTTTTCCCGCGCCAGTGCTCGGCGAACATCCTGAACATGATAGTCCTGCTGTCTTTACGCGTTTCGCAAATTATTTTGAATTGGCGGCAATCAGTCTTCCAGCGGGTGTGACATCGGAGGGCTTGCCTGTGGGCATGCAATTCATCGTGCCCGGTTTCCAAGAAGCCCGTGCACTTGATTTGGCTTATCGGTTGGAGCGGAGTCTTGGGGGACCAATTCTATGCCCCCATTCAGTCAGTTGATGTCTCTTCGAACATAAGCAACATCGCGAATGGTTTTCGTGCATCCGATCCGATCATGATTGTCGAGCAAGATCGGGAGGACGCGATGCCTTATCATAGCAATCGGGAGTTGCCGGACCGCGTGCGCCTTCATCTGCCTGCCCACGCTCAAGATATTTTTCGGGAAGCTTTCAACCACGCTTATGAACGCTATGCTGATCCCAGTAAGCGTCATTTTGGCGGCGGTCGGGAAGCTGCTGCGCATCGTGTGGCTTGGGCCGCCGTTAAGCGCTCTTATCATAAAGAGGGTGACCGCTGGGTGCCTCTTAATGGCGGTTAAGACGCGGGCCATTCGTCTTAAAACTTGACCCAGATCAAGTCGCCCAAACCTCCGAATGCCTATTCCGAAGCCGCGTGAGGCGAAACTCAACCTGATGTTGAGCTACATATATTACATTTAAAAAGTGTAATATATTAAAATTTACGTTGAATTTCGATAATTAATTGATATAACAATTGAGATGGGTTTGACAAAATGTCGCACCCTATCGAATAAGAGATCAGGCGAAGCGGGCAGGCGGCTATGAGCGCATTTCTAGAAGAAACCGTATTGAGCGTTCATCATTGGACGGACCGGCTTTTCAGTTTCACAACCACCCGCAATCGCAGTTTTCGTTTTCGCAACGGCCAATTCTCGATGATCGGCCTGCCTGTTGATGGCAAGCCTTTGCTGCGCGCCTATTCAATCGCGAGCCCGAATTATGACGACAAGCTCGAATTCTTTTCGATCAAAGTGCCTGATGGTCCTTTGACGTCACGTCTCTTGAATATTGTTCCTGGCGACAAAATCATCGTCGGGCAAAAAGCCACGGGTACTTTGTTGCTTGAAAATTTATTGCCCGGAAAACATCTCTATCTTTTTGGAACAGGCACAGGTTTGGCACCGTTCTTAAGTCTCATTCGTGATCCTGAAACTTATGAAAAATTTGAAAAAGTTGTTCTCGTTCATGGCACGCGTGAAGTCGCCGAACTTGCTTATAGCGACATGATCGAGAAGGAATTGCCCGAAGATGAATTTTTGGGTGAGTTCGTGCGCGATAAATTGATCTATTATCCGACAGTGACGCGTGAGCCCTTTAAAAATCGCGGCCGTATTACGGATCTGATCTCTGCCGATTTATTGACGAGTGATATTGGTCTGCCTGCACTCAACGCAAAAGATGATCGCATCATGATTTGCGGATCGCAGGGCTTGAATATTGATCTCACAAATATTCTTAAAGCGCGTGGCTTTGAAGAAGGCTCAAGCGGCGAGCCTGCGACCTATGTCGTCGAGAAGGCGTTTGTGGAAAGGTAGTTGCGTAGGTATTAGGGCTTAGGGTGTAGTTTCAAATCTCGTCTACACCCTTCACCTTAATCCCGATCTCACTTACCCAAACCACCCATCAGCATATATTTAATCTCGGTATATTCTTCGACGCCATGAAGCGAACCTTCACGGCCGATGCCGGATTCTTTCACGCCGCCAAAAGGCGCTTCGGCGGTTGAGATGATGCCTTCATTGATGCCGACAATACCATATTCAAGCGCTTCACCGACACGCCACACACGACCAATATCACGCGTGTAGAAATAACAAGCGAGGCCGAATTCCGTATCATTGGCCATGCGTATGGCTTCTTCTTCTGTTTTGAAACGGAAGAGCGGTGCGACGGGTCCGAATGTTTCTTCGCGCGCAATCAACATGTCGGTTGTGACATCGCGGATGACAGTCGGCTCGTAGAAAGTGCCCCCAAGCGTGTGACGTTTGCCACCGGTGATAATCTTGCCGCCTTTCTTCAAAGCGTCAGTCACATGTTCTTCAACCTTATCAACAGCAGCAGCATTGATGAGCGGTCCTGTTGTTACGCCTTCACCGAAACCATCACCCACTTTCAGTGTTGTAACGGCTTTCGCAAGTTTTTCTGCAAAAGCATCATACACACCCTCTTGCACGAGTAAGCGATTGGCACAGACACAGGTTTGACCCGCATTGCGGTATTTCGATGCCATGGCACCAGCAACCGCTGCATCAAGATCGGCATCATCAAACACGATGAAAGGCGCATTGCCACCCAATTCAAGCCCAACTTTTTTCACGGTGGTTGCGCATTGCGCCATCAGCAGTTTGCCGATCTCTGTTGACCCCGTGAAGGAGAGTGCGCGCACAATCGGGTTTGAAGTCATCTCGGCACCAATCTCGCGAGCCGGACCAGTGATCACCGAGAACACACCTTTGGGAATGCCCGCACGCTCTGCAAGTTCGGCAAGTGCAAGCGCGGAGAAGGGCGTTTCTGCAGCCGGCTTCACAACAAAAGCGCAACCCGCTGCAAGCGCAGGGCCTGCCTTCCGCGTGATCATCGCATTCGGAAAATTCCAAGGCGTGATGGCAGCGACAACGCCGACCGGTTGTTTGATTGCAACGATGCGGGCATTCGGCCAAGGAGAGGGGATGGTCTCGCCATAGATGCGGCGTGCCTCTTCAGCGAAGAATTCAACAAAGCTCGCGCCATAGGCTTGCCTTGTTCTGCGGTCATAATGCGGCCGAGATCATCTTGATGTTCCATCATCAATTCGAACCAGCGACGAAGAATCTGTCCGCGTTGTTTTGCAGGCGTGGCAGCCCATTGTTTCTGCGCCGTTTCAGCTGATTTGATGGCATCCGCGGTCTCTGCACGGCCCAAAGCGGGAACGGTACCGATCACTTGGCCATTGGCCGGATTGGTCACATCGATCTTTTTTGTAGAACCCGTCCAGCGACCGGCAATATAAGCCTCCTCACGAAAGAGGCTTTTGTCTTTCAAAAGATCTTTGAATGATGAGGACATGTCTTAACTCCGTTTTGTGATGCAGGCGCAATCATTCTTGCGCGTTCCTATAGCGGCTTGCGGGCTTTTACCAGAGACCCAGATTTTCAAAATGAGAGGAACCAGATGAGGATTTATTCGAGATTTGTATGGCGCGTGCGCATGGTCTCGGCCGTTTCGCCGAGCCTGTCACGCAGTCGCAAAATGATGAGCTCGAACAGAATCGTTTCGGCAATCTCAAACATCGACCCCATGGGCAGGACCGCGACCTTTGTATTTTGATCATTCGCCATGGTTTGCGCCGGAATGATGGTCAGGACATCCGCCAATTTGGGAGTCGATAAAGTCGGTTGCGATGTGATGACAGCGATGCGTGCACCATCCTCTCGCGCCGCTTTGATGAAGGCTTCTCCGGAATTGAGATGGCCCGTTCCCGCAGTCACAATCAGCAAATCGCCTTGACCGAAATGCGGCACCGTCATGTCACCCACGACATGAACATCAAGACCTAAATGAAAGAGACGCATAGCGAAGCCTTTGATCGCCAAACCCTCGCGTCCACATCCATAAACCGCGATGTGCCGCGCGGCGATAATGGCATCGATCAAAGCATCCGCCGCATCATCTTCCACTTGCTTGAAGACGTCACCTAATTCATGAAGCGCTTGTTGGCCGAGCGATGCAAGTGAAGAATTCATAGAAAACCTTACGCTTTCATTTCACAAGATGACCAAACAAGGCTTTCTGAACGATTGCCATACTCTTGGCTGAATCTTGCCGCCGAATAGCTTCAACCAATTCGGTATGATCGGTCAGATGTTTCGCAATTTTTTTCATCGATTCCGTCGCTGCGATATTGGTTTCACATTCTGCGACAGGATCAATGCCTGCAGTATCCGGAAATGTATCGAAATAGAGAATACCATTGTAACCAATATGATTGAGGGCTACCAGCAATTCAATGGTTTGAATGGGATGAACAGATCCGGCAATCAGTCCGTCATCACGTTTTCCATAGCCGTCATTCAGATGAACGCCCAAAAGTCGTGAATGACGCGCTACAAGAGACGCCGCATAAGCGGGCATTTCATCGGCGTAAAGCACATGCGCAAAATCAAGCGTGACACCGAGATTTTTTTGTCCAACTTCTTTCACAGCCAGAAGCGTCGTGCCGATATCAGGCATCAGGCTAAATGAGCGTGGTTCATTGGGTTTATACTCAATCGCAATATCAATCTTCGGATTATGGGCGGTGACTTCATTCAAAGCCGCAATCGTATCATCCCACGCTTTCCGATAATCAATTTGGAAAGCGTAATCAAAA
>RFZR01000140.1 GCA_009920595.1 Alphaproteobacteria bacterium
ACGGATTATCGTATTGTTGAAAGTCTCGGCGCGACTGAAGGCGCGCCTGCGGCCGGCACCGCTGAGCTCATCGTGGATATCACAACAACAGGCGCCACGCTTCAAGCCAATGCGCTCAAAGTGCTTGATGATGGTGTGATGCTTAAAAGCGAAGCCAATCTTGTGGCGTCACTTTCCGCCTCTTGGACATCAGCCCATCGCCGTATTGCACAGTCGATGTTGGCCCGCATTGCGGCCGAAGAAGAAGCGCGCACAAACCGCGCGGTGCGTGCCGCATTTCGCACCGTGCCGTCAAATTTGGCGGCAGAAGCCATGTCTCGCTTTGGCGTGGTCGTTGTGGCTTCACAAGATGATGAAATTGCTTTTCATTGTCCGAAGAAGAAAATCTTTGATGTCAGCGAATGGTTGATTGCGTCCGGCGCGGCGCGCGTGGCGGTTGCGCATCTTGATTATGTGTTTACGTCAACCAATCACTTGGCAGATCGGTTGGAAGCGCGCCTTAAGGGTCGCTCAGTGACCTAATGAGTGATGTGGTGAAGAAGAGAAGAGGTAGAACGATGAAGCAAAATCGTCTGGTCCTATTCGGCCTTTTGCTGGCTCTTGCGTCTGCGGTCTTCATTGCGCCTGTCGTTGCTCAAGAACAGCCGCCAGCGAGCAAATCCGGCGGGTTAACGCCGATGCAGCCGAAACAATTTCCCGTTGGCGTACAATGGGTGCTGATCTCGCTGAATGGAAAATCTGTGGGGCTCAATCAACCGACATTGCAGCTTGACGCACAATTGCGCATGCGCGGCTTTGGCGGTTGCAATACATTTTCGGCGGTCGCATATCCGCTCAAAAATCAAGGCCTTGCCGTGGGACCACTCGCGCTGACGCGTAAGGAATGCGCGAAAGCGGAGATGGATCTCGAGAAAGCCTATCTCCTCACTTTACGCACAACAGCGAAATGGGAAGAACGTGATGGCAATCTCATTCTCGTTGGCCAAGCGGGCGAATTGAAATTCGATCGCGCATTGTTCTAATCGAATTCTTTTCTTCGTTCTCATGAGCGTCAAAGCTCGCGCGGTGTGAAGAGACCTTTTTCATTGGTTTCAAGACGGATCGAGCGCGCGTGGAACGCTTTCAATGTGGAGCGATGACCGATTGAAATGATTGTCGCGCCGGGCAAATTGATTTTCAGCATTTCATAAAGACGATTTTCACTCTCTTCATCAAGCGCGCTGGTGGCTTCATCGAGGAAGAGCCACTCGGGTTTTGCAAGCAGAGCGCGCGCCATCGCGATGCGTTGTTGCTCGCCGCCTGAGAGGCGCTGTGCCCAGATGGATTCTTCGTCAAGCGCGCCGGATAATTTACCAAGCCCCACAAGCGTGAGAGCGGCAAGGATACCCGAAATCAAAACGGAATCGCCCTGGCGGAAGGTGAGATCCGCTTCGAGGATTGTCGCGCCATGCGGCAAGGCCAACCGAAGCGTTTCAACATGAAGATCGGTTGAAGGCACGATCGTGCGTTCGATATGAGGCGGTGTTGTGCCAAGCGAACGTGCGTTTTCGAGTGCGCTGTCAAAACTTGTCAAACGTTTTACGACCGAGAGATAATCCGCAACGGAAGTATAGGATCTTGCCGATGAAATAAAAGGGCGCGGCGACAATATAGGGAATGAACGGGCTGATCTGTCCATAAAAGGCGGTAAATGCCATCAAGACTTTGCGCACCGAAACAATTGCCAAAAAATTTCGAATAACATCACCGAAGCGTGACATCAGCAGGCGTTGTTCGGTTGGCTCACCACGAAGAAGTGCCACTTGCTCGGCATATTCCCGCAAGCGCGCAAGCGAAAAGCGGAAACTCGCTTCATATTTTTGCTGATTGAAATAAAGCCCGATCAAGCGGCGGCCGATGAGATGCGTGATGAGCGTTCCGAAGCCTGAATAGAGACACGCGACCCAGAACAAAAAGCCTGGGATCGCAATGTCTGTGCCGGGAATCGTGAAATTCGAAGAGATTGACCAGAGAATGATAGAGAAGGATACGAGTGAGCTCAGCGTCGCGATCAAGGAGATCGATAAATTGTATGTGCGACTGATGAACATATCCACGTCATCGGCGATACGTTGATCTGGATTGTCGGCGCTGTTGCCTTGCAGCGCCAAACGATAATGACCGCCATCACCGAGCCAATCTCCGACATAGCGTTCGGTGAGCCAGCGCCGCCAGCGGATCATTAATTGCGATTGGATGACATATTCAACGATTGCTGAAATAATATAAATCAGCGCCCAGAAAAGAAAAACCGTATAAAGTAAGCGCCAGAAGAGCTCGCTGTTTTTTTCCTCTAACGCATTAAACCAGTCGCGATTGAAATAGGAGAGACGAACGGAAATGCCGACTTGCGCTTGGTTAATGAGGACAAGAAACACCACAAAACCGCGCGAGAGTGTTTGCTCGCGGATGGTAAAAGCAGGAAGCGGCCAAGGCCTAACAGTGACTTTCGTGAAGCCGTCGAAATAGCGATCCGCAATCCGCATGATCGAAGCAATGCCTGGAATATAGGAGATGGCGTGAATGATTAGTCCGAAAACGCCCACAGTGATGGGAAGACTATCGGGCGGCAGGAAGGATGCGAGAGACTCTGGCCAGAGGCCGCGTTCTGCAAAAGTTAAGATCAATCCAAAGGCAACAAACTCAGCGGCAAAGATTGCCGCGAGAATTTGAAGAAAGCGCGACATCGTGGCGCTGCGCCAGGTTGTGAAACTCAACAACACGCCAACGACGGCAAGATCAAGCCCATCGGTTGTTTGATCGAAGACCGCAAGAGTAAAAAGCGTGAGCGTTAAAAGCGCAACAAGTGTGGCGAGGCGATGCATGATGAGGGTTAATCCTTATGCCATGCGTGAGATTAAGGCGTGAAGCCTAAAAGGCGTGTGGGTAGAGTTTCAATCGCATCAACACCGACATTAGCGAAGGCGACGCGCAGATGCGTTTCTTGATGTGGTCCGAAATAGGGGCCGGGCAGCGCGAGCACTCCGCGTTCTTCCGCGAGCCGCTCGGCAACGCGCCGCACAGGCGTATCAGAGAACGGATGCGCCACATAGGCAAAATAAGCGCCAATGGAATCAAGCCGCCAGCCATTAATCTTCGTCATCGCGGATGTGAAGGCTTTGGCGCGTTGTTCAATCTCGCGTGTATTTGCGGCACGCCATTCGGTCGTATTGGGGATCGCCCAAGCCAGTGCGTGTTGTGCCGCGCGCGGGGCGCAGATTTGAACGCAATCAATCACTTTCCCGATTTCGTCGAGAATCGATCGTCCACCGATAATCGCCCCGACACGATGACCCGGCACGCAATAGGTTTTCGAAAAACTATAGAGCGAGAGCACATTGCCCTGCCATGCGGGTGCGCTGAAGAGTTCATGAGGCGCGCCATAGGTCGCATTTAGAAAATCGCGATAGGTTTCATCAATGACGAGCCAGATATTTTTTTCTTGTGCGAGTTTCGCAAAGGCTTTTATGACCTCGCGCGGGTAAATGGCGCCGGTTGGATTATTCGGTGTGACCAAAACAATCGCGCGCGTTTTGCTATCAATGAGCGCTCTCGCATCATCGACACTGGGAATGAAATTCTTTTCCGCTTTACAGAGCAATGCGCGCGGTTCGACACCCAGCATATCAAGCGTCATCTGATGATTGAAATACCAAGGCGCAGGGAGAATGATGTTATCGCCGGCTTTCGCAAGCGTCATGGCGATGAGCACAAAGGCTTGATTGCAACCTGATGTGATCGCGATCTCATCGACCTTAACATCAGCGGCATAACGCGAAGACATGTCGGCGGCGAGTGCTTGGCGCAAAGTTTCGTCACCATAGATATCGCCGTAACGCGCAGCGGCGAGTGTGCCTGCCGCTTGGCTCAAATGATTTAAAATGTCCTCATGTGGGGGGTAGCCAGGTACGGCCTGCGACATATCGATGAGCGGTCCTCGCAATCCGTCGTAACGCCGCGCCCAGCCTTGCGCCTCGGGAATCGGTGGAGTGCCTGTATCGCGGACAAGGGGATTGAACGGTGTCATGGACGAATCCTATCGAAACTCAATCTTACTCTGTTTAGCCGAGCCATGCTTTATGTGCGAGGCATTATGCGTGAGGAGATCGCGCTTTACCGTGGAAACTCGGCTACCAATTCCGTAATCTCGGCGATAAAGTGGCATGAGATAACAGGGGCGGGACGAATGGCGGACAATAACAAACTTGAAGCGCTGCGCGCGAAATACGCCGACGCGTCCGGCGGCGATATTTTCGATCCCGAATTCAAACGCGTGGCGGACACGGTTTTTACCGGTGAGCGGCGCAAATGGCCTTTCGCCGAGCCTGCGACATTTTGTGGCGCGCCTTATCGGCCTGAGGCCTATGCAGAGAAATTCAAAGAGCTTGATGTTGCTTTGATCGGCGTGCCGATGGATTTGGGTGTGACGAACCGATCTGGTGCGCGGCTTGGTCCGCGTGCTGTGCGTGCGGTTGAACGTGTCGGCCCGTTTGAACATGTGTTGCGCCGAATGCCGGTTGCATCCTTGCGCGTGGCCGATGTCGGCGACGTACCTTTCCGCTCGCGCTATTCGCTTGAATCCTGTCACGAGGATTTGGAGGCCTATTACAATCTTGTGCTTGATGCGGGTGTTGTGCCCGTCTCCTGTGGTGGTGATCATTCAATCACCGGATCAATTTTGAAAGCGATTGGCCGCAAAGAACCTGTTGCGATGATTCACATCGATGCGCATTGCGACACGAGCGGGCCTTATGAAGGTTCGAAATTTCATCATGGCGGTCCGTTCCGCAAAGCGGTGCTTGATGGCGTGCTTGACCCCGAGCGCGTGATTCAAATCGGCATTCGTGGCGGCGCGGAATATCTTTGGGAGTTTTCATATGAAAGCGGTATGACCGTTATTCATGGCGAAGAGATTCCCAAGCTTGGTATTGAAGCGATCATCAAACAAGCCCGCGCTGTTGCAGGCACGGGCCCTGTCTATGTGACCTTCGATATTGATTCACTTGATCCTGCCTTCGCGCCGGGTACCG
>RFZR01000015.1 GCA_009920595.1 Alphaproteobacteria bacterium
TCTTCTTCCAAAGCGCGGATTGCGCCCGAAAGTGTTGGTTGCGAAATGTTGCACGCCTTCGCCGCGCGCGCGAAATGCTCCTCGCGTGCGAGAGCAACAAGATAAGCGAGCTGCTTGATGACCATCTTTTACATCACTCTGCTTTTACATCACTCAGCACGCACGCGCAGCGCGCGCGGTGAACGGGAGAAAAACCAAGAGGCCGCCCATGCAAGTGCGAACACGCCGACAATGATAAAACCGAGATCACCAAAATGATCCCACAACAGACTGACTTGATCCCAGAATTTTCCGCTTAAATCGAGCTTCTCTTGAATGAGGCCCAATACCTCAATGAGGCCGATGACCAGCGCGACAACAACAGAAAGCCCCGTAATGATCAGATTGTAAGTGATCTTGCGGCGCGGATTGAGATAGGCCCATTGATAGGCACCCACCATCAAGACACCATCAAGCGTATCAACTAAAGCCATCCCTGCTGTGAAGAGCGCAGGGAACACCATCACGGATAAAAGCGATGATGAACCATTCGCTGCCTCGGTTGCGGCAATACCAAAGAGACTGATCTCTGTTGCGGTGTCAAAGCCAAGTCCGAACAAAAACCCCAAAGGAAACATATGCCATCCCTTTGAGATCAATTTAAATAAAGGTCGCATAAGACGTGAGATTAAACCGCGTCCATTAAGTGCGCGGTTTAATTCTTCTTCAGACCAGTCTTGGCCCGAGCGGATCATGCGCGCGGTTTTCAAAACGTTCAAAAATACGCCGAGATTAAAAAGCGCAATCACGAATAAAAAACAGGCGGAGAAGATCGTTGAAAACAAGCCGCCATAGGCGCGCCACTCACTAAAGCTTTCATCATTCAAAGAATGGGCAGTCCAAGCGATTAAGCCAACAGCCAAGCAAATCAAAGTCGAGTGGCCCAAGGCAAAGAAAAGCCCGACGGAGAGGGGCTTTTTGCCTTCCTGCATCAATTTACGCGTTACATTATCGATGGCTGCGATGTGATCAGGATCAACCGCGTGACGCAATCCCAACACATAAGCGAGGGCGCATGTGCCGAGCAGCATCGGATTATTTCCGAATGTGAAAAAGGCCCAAAGCCACACAAGAAGATTGGCGATAAGCAAGCCAGAAAATAACGCGATGATGCGTGGCCTCAGAGGGGCGTGATCATGTTGCGTTTTTGTGCGTGGTTGGTTCATGGCTCACCTCTATCACGGCGTGGTTTCGGCGATGGCATGGAAAAAGCTTCCCGTCACGTGACTGCGACGACTGCCCGACGGCGCGGGCGCCGATCCATAAGCATCAGTCACGGTGGCAAAGGGTAAGTCTGGTCCCATGTCTAAAATCGTAGCGTAGTGGAATTCATGACCGCGCAGATGCGCGCCTTTTTTGCCCAATGGCGTATCGTTGAGAAGCGTTGCATCACGATAGCCGAGCGTCATTTTGCGTTTGGCAAAACTCGTCTTTACACTCAAGAGATCCGCCATCGGCCATTCACGGCCCTCCGCATCGGTGAGCGTTTGACCAAGCACCATATAGCCGCCACATTCGCCATGGACGGGTTTTGTTTCCGCAAAGCGACGCAGGTCTTTTATGAAATGCTCGGCGTTTGATAAGGTGCCGACATGAAGTTCAGGATAGCCGCCCGGTAACCAACACACATCGCAAGATTGATCCGGCGCTTCATTATTCAAAGGCGAGAAGGGGATAATCTCGGCGCCCGCTTTGCGCCATGCTGAAAGATGATGCGGGTAGATGAACGAAAACGCGGCATCGCGCGCGAGCGCGATGCGTTGACCCGGCGGTTTGATCGCTTGTAAGGGCGCGTGTGTTTGAAGGTTCGGTGGAAGTGCTGCCGCGCGCACGGCATCAAGATCAATATGCGCTTCAACGAGATCGGCCATGTGATCGAGAATGCGATCAAGCTCTTCTGTTTCTTCGGCTTGCACAAGACCAAGATGGCGCTCGGGGATCATGGCCGACGCATCGCGCGGCACACTGCCTAAAACCTTAAGACCTGCTTTCTCCATCGCAAGTCCAACGAGATGGCGATGACGATCACTGCCGACTTTATTGAGGATCACACCGGCAATTTTGATGCGCGGATCAAATGTCGCGCAGCCAAGCGCCACGGCACCGGCGGATTGAGATTGACCGCTGACATCAATCACAAGCAAGACGGGCCAGCCGGTCGCAGCGGCGACATCTGCGCTTGATCCGCTGCGGCCGCTTTCTGCGGGCACGCCATCAAAGAGCCCCATCAAGCCTTCACACAAAGTGAGTTTAGCCTCCTGCGAAGCGTCTATGGCAAGGGAAGCCATGAGTTCGGGACTCATCGCCCATGCATCGAGATTGAGGCTAGGCTTACCGCAAGCGGCGGCATGAAAGGCGGGATCAATATAGTCAGGGCCGCATTTCAAACCACGCACCGCGAGGCCCTTGCGGTGAAAGGCGCGCAGAAGGCCGAGCGTGATCGTGGTTTTACCCGAGGAGGAGCGCGGCGCTGCAATCACAAGACCGCGAGACGATGTGCCAGGAGAGATCATATTAAGCCTCCCGATTTGCGTTCGAGGTCGATCATCCGGTAGGAACCGATGCGATGAGTGAAGACGATTCCACGTTCAAAGACACGCCAAGCTTGCGCCGCGGTTGGACGACGGGCACCTGCGCGACCGCTGCCGCGCGCGCCGCTTACACCGCGCTTGTGACGGGCGAGATGCCCGCAAGCGTCGATGTGCTTTTGCCGAACGGTTCGCGCCCTGTCTTCACAATTGCGCAAAGCGAAATCGGTGAGGGCCACGCGCGTGCTTCTGTAATCAAAGATGCGGGTGATGATCCCGATGTGACGCATGGCGCTTTGATCGTTGCGACTGTGCGGCGCGGCGCGCTTGGAACGGGTGTGACATTCAAAGCGGGTCAAGGTGTCGGCATGGTGACAAAGCCCGGCCTTGTCATTCCGCCCGGTGAGCCCGCGATCAATCCCGTGCCGCGCGAGATGATGCGTATCGCGATTGATGAAGCCGCGCATGAACTCTCTGGTCCGCGCGATGTTGAACTTGAAATTGCGATTCCAAACGGCGAGGCGCTCGCCGCGCAAACGCTCAATCCGCGTTTGGGGATTGTTGGCGGCTTGTCGATTTTGGGAACGACCGGTGTTGTTATTCCCTTCTCGTGCGCCGCGTGGATTGCTTCCATTCACCGTGGCATTGATGTCGCGCGTGCGGAAGGCATCACGCATGTTGCAGGTGCAACGGGTCACACCTCCGAAAAAGCGATCCAGAAATTTCACACGCTGCCCGATGTCGCCCTTATTGATATGGGCGATTTCGCGGGCGGCATGTTGAAATATCTCAAAACTCATCCCGTGCAAAAAATCACGGTGGGGGGTGGTTTTGCAAAAATGACGAAGCTCGGCCAAGGCCTGCTTGATTTGCATTCGCGTCGCGGTGAAGTCGATTTGACTTATTTGTCCGAACGCGTGCGTGAAGCGGGCGGTGACATGGCTTTTGTCGAGAGTGTTAAACACGCGAATACCGCGAACGAAGTGCTCACCAATTGCGAAGCGCGTGGCATCGATATCAGCGCGCTGATTGCCGAGGATGCCTGGAAGACGGCGGCGAAAGCGCTGTCGGGTTCCGGCAGTCTGCTCGATGTTGTGATTGTCGATCGCGCGGGACAGGTTGTTGCGCGCACCAAACCAAAAACGGTGTGACATCATCGCGCTCATGATGAGGTCCCCCGCCAACCGGGTGTGCGAAAGCGCCGTTGATAGTCGGCATCATAAAGCGCGCTGTTTTTGAACGCACCCGCCCCAAGCGATCGCCCCACCAAAATGAGCGCTGTACGTTCCACAGCCTGTTCCGAAAATTGCGCAGCAATGGTTTGCAACGTACCGCGGATGATCATCTCATCGGGCCAGCTTGCGCGATAGACAATCGCCACCGGACAATCATTGCCATAATGCGGCACGAGTGTTTCAATCACATGATCGAGTGTGTGGATTGAAAGATGAATCGCAAGCACCGCGCCTGTTTTTGCAAAAGCATCGAGTGTCTCGCGCTCCGGCATGGATGACGCGCGGCCTGGTGTGCGGGTGAGCACAATCGATTGCACGATTTCCGGGCGTGTGAGTTCAACGCCTAAGGAGGCAGCGGCTGCGGCAAAACTCGGAACGCCGGGTGTGATCGTGTAATCGATACCGAGTGTATCGAGCAGGCGAAGCTGTTCACCCATCGCGCTCCACACGGATAAATCACCCGAGTGAAGCCGCGCAACATCATGGCCTTCGTCATTCGCGCGTTTGAATTCCGCACCGATATCTTCCAGCGATAGTGCAGCGGTGTTGATGATGCGCGCGTCTTTGGGGCAATGCGCCAAAATGTCTTGCGGCACAAGCGAGCCCGCATAAAGACACACAGGGCAGCGTGCGATGAGATCGCGGCCGCGCAAGGTGATAAGATCAGGCGCGCCGGGCCCAGCGCCAATAAAATGCACCGTCATGAGGATGGCCCTCCTGATTGGGCAATCGCGCAGGTGACACCGCCTTCGCTGATGCGTGACAGAATAAGCGTTGCGCCATCGCCCGCGCCCGCAAGCGCGGCGGTTTCGGCAACAGAAGGCACGCCAAAGAGTTGCACGACCCGTTCGGAACGTGTTTCCGCTTTACACGCGACTCGTTTCACCGCTGTTTCAGGCAAGAACATCAAAGGCAAAGACAATCGCGCCGCGGCTTCGTGGAGGCCCGCTTCATGGGTTTTTTCGGCAATGGTGAATAGACCCGCAATCGTATCGCGTTCAACGCGGGCAAGCGCGGTTTCAACGAGCGCGATAATCGCGTCGGCCTTTGTGCCTGATTTACAGCCGATGCCAATCGCCATCATGACACATGGTCCTTCACAAAGGAGGTCCATTGGATCACCGGCATCGACGCACGCCAGCCATGAAAGGGCCCGACGGGATCAGCGCGTGCGATATCAATTTTGATGAGTGTGCCGCCCTGTTCAACATGGCGTTTCATTACATCGGCTTGCGTTTCAATCGTCACGGCATTCACAACAAGACGACCACCTGTTTTGAGCGCCGCGAGCGCGGTATCGATCACACGCGAATCCGTGCCACCACCGCCGATGAAAATTGCATCGGGTTGCGGCAGGTCTTTCAACGCATCGGGCGCTTCATCTTCAATCACCATCAATTCGGGCAAGCCGAATGAAAGCGCATTGCGTGTGATGCGTTGTGCACGATCTGGTCTCACTTCGATGGCAATGGCACGATTAGCGGGATGGCACAGCATCCATTCAATCGAAACCGATCCGGAACCGGCGCCAATATCCCACAACAACGCGCCTTGATGCGGTTGCAAAGAGGAGAGGGTGATCGCGCGCACTTCGCGCTTGGTTATTTGATTGTCATGTTCAAACCATGACTCATCAAGTCCGGAGGCAAGGGGAACAATCCGCGCATCGCGTCGTGCTACAATTTCAAGACCAATCGTATTGAGTGGATCAAATTGTTGCGGTTGAGCGTGCAAATCTTTTGCAACGAGGCGGTGGCGCTTTTCGCGCGGCCCGCCAAGCGCCTCGCCAATATGAAGCACGCTCTCGCCCATGCCGCGTTCAACCAGAAGCGCAGCGAGTTTGTTCGGCGTCTCTCCATCCCAAGACAAAGCGAGAAGACGCGCGTGCGGTTGCAGATGCGGAATGATTTTTTCGAGTGGGCGTCCATGCAAGGTGAGTTGTGCGCACTCCTGCAAAGCCCAACCCACGCGTGAAGCCATCAGGCTAAAAGCGGACGGCGCAGGAATCACCAGCATTTCTTCGGCTTCAATGTGATGCGATAGAGTGGCGCCAACACCATAAAGGAAGGGATCGCCTGAAGCGATGACAACGGTTTCTTGACCACGGCGCGCTATGATTTCTTTGATGCCGTCTTCAAACGGATGCGGCCACGACTTCGCTTCGCCTTTGACGGGACCGATGAGCGATAAATGCCTAACACCGCCCATGATAAAAGATGCCTGATCAATCAAGCGTTGCGCGAGCGGGGATAAACCCTCTCGACCATCTTCGCCAATGCCGATAAAAGTGAGCCAGGGTGTCGTCATAACGAAACCCTTTTGTGAACCGGTGTGATGTTCCTATGCGCAAGCGCGTTTTGATTTTGGGTGGCACGACAGAAGCGAGCGCTTTGGCGCGCGTACTCGCGCAACGCTTTGATCTTGATGTTGTGCTGTCTCTCGCTGGCCGCACCGAAACGCCGGCGCGTCCGCCGATACCGCATCGCATAGGTGGTTTTGGCGGTGTTGATGGTTTGATTGACTATCTCAAATCGCAATCCATCAGCGGCGTGATTGATGCGACGCATCCCTTCGCTGCGCAGATGACGCAGCACGCCGCTCAGGCGTGCGCGGTGCTTGATGTTCCGCGCCTCCTCTTCACGCGCCCCGCTTGGGCACCCGTTGAGGGCGATCAATGGCAGCGCGTTCGTGATGTCGATGCGGCGGTTCATGCGCTGGGTACGAAACCGAAGCGTGTGTTTCTCACCGTCGGTCGGTTGTCGCTCGCAGCGTTTCGGCGCGCGGACAGTCATTCTTATCTCGTGCGCAGCATTGACCAACCGAACGAGATCGAAATGCCGCGCCATGTAAAACTCATTCTGGCGCGCGGTCCTTTTTCTATTGATGATGAAATGCGGCTCATGCGCGCTGAGCATATTGAGGTGCTCGTCACCAAAAATAGCGGGGGCGCGCAAACCGATGCCAAGCTCGCGGCCGCGCGCGCTTTGCAAATTCCGGTGATCATGGTCGAGCGCTCCGCTCTGCCGGAAAGCCACGTGACCTACGATCTGCAAGAGGCGCTCGCTTTTATTGAGCATCATGGCCGCGCTCCGTAAGAGCGGGGCGTATAAAGCCAGCGTGTGCCATCAGGCTTGTCGATGAAGCGGGTCTCGCTTGAGCCGATCATCACCAAAGTGGCCATATCGACGATGGATGGATCAGCCTCAGCGAGCGAGGTGAGGGTGTGTTTTTCATCGTGACGACCGACCGCACGTGCAAAGGCCACCGGCGTTGAAGGGGCTTTAATGTCTCTCAACAATTTGAACGCATCAAAGATGCTTTGCGGGCGCGCTTTTGAAGCCGGATTATAAAGCGCGATGACAAAGTCACCCTCTGCCGCAGCTTTGAGCCGCCGCGCGATCACGTCCCATGGCAAATCATGACCTAAAGGCGCGCCGAGCTTCGCGGCTGCGGCATTCATCGCCGAGATTCCGGGATGAATGTTGATCGGGATTAAACGATCTTCGGGCGTTCCATGATCAATGGCTTCAAAGAGTGCTGCCGCCATCGCGAACACGCCCGGATCCCCACCGGAGACGATCGCGACCACTTTACCTTGATGAGCGAGATCAAGCGCATGGCGTGCGCGATCAAGTTCGACGCGATTGTCTGTTGCATGTCTTATCAACCCGGCGCGTGGCGGAATGCGCTCGACATAAGGAATATAGCCAATGAGATCGGTTGCATCAGCGAGTGCTAAATCCGCATCATGGGTCATAAACCGATGATCACCCGGACCGAGGCCGATGACACGAATTTCGCCCCTATGATATGACATATTCATTGGGGGCGTCTCCCGTTTCCGGGCATAACAATGATTGAAAAATAAGGTGCGGCGCCTTCTGTCATTGAAGTGAGCGGCATGACGCGTTCATTCACCATGGTGCCGCGCTCAATATAAAAAGCGCGATCGGTCAATTTCAATTCATCAAATACATCGCGGATTTTTTGAAAATTCTTGCCGATCTTCATGATCACCGCCGCATCGGCCATCTTTAAGCGCCGTAAGAGTTCAGCACGCGGCAGAGTGCCTGGTAAGACGCTTAAGACATCATCGCCCCATGTCATGGGGATCCCTGTGGCGGTCCAACAACCCGACATGCCGGTTACACCCGGGCAGATTGTTACTTCGTAACGGTCCTTCAAACGCATATAGGGATGCATGAAGGATCCATAAAAAAGCGGATCGCCTTCGCATAACAGCGCGACATCGCGGCCTTCATCGAGATGAGTGGCGAGTTCTGTGGCACTCTCATCATAAAAGCGCGCGAGTGCATCGTTATAATCGGGATGATCAAAAGGAATTTCTGTTGTCACCGGATAATAGAGTGGCAGCTCGATGACGCCTTGCGGTATATAGGTCTCAACGATCGTGCGCGCGTGACCTTTGCGCCCCGCTTTTGCAAACCACGCGATGACGGGTGAAGACTTGATCGCGTTCAACGCTTTCAACGTGATCAGCTCGGGATCGCCGGGGCCAAGCCCCACGCCATAGAGTCGTCCTTTGGTGAGAGGTGCGCTCATTCCTTGTCACTCGCCAAAGCATTGACCGCACCAACTGTCATGGCGCTGCCGCCTTTGCGGCCTTTGATAATGATCCAGGGCGCTTTGTTATGCGCCATCAAGGCGTCTTTTGATTCAGCGGCGCCAACAAAACCAACCGGCATGCCGACTATGCAAGCCGGAAGCGGTGCGCCGTCATCAATCATTTCAAGCAGGCGGAACAAAGCCGTCGGTGCATTGCCGATCGCGACAATCGCGCCTTTGAGATGCGGACGCCAAAGTTCCATCGCAGCAGCCGTACGGGTGGTATCGAGTTGTTTCGCGAGCGCGGGCACCGAAGGATCATCAAGCGTGCAGATGACTTGATTGTCAGCAGGTAAGCGCGAACGCGTGATGCCATTCGCCACCATTTTCGCGTCACACAGGATCGGCGCGCCGTTGAGCAAGGCCTCGCGTCCGGCTTTGGCGGCGCCCGGCGAAAAAAGAATATCGGCTGCCGCTTCAACAATGCCGCAAGAATGAATGATGCGAACGGCAACTTTTTCTTCTTCTGGTGTGAAGCGCGCGAGATCGCTTTCTGCACGAATGATCGCGAAGCTTTTGTCGTAAATTGCCGCGCCGTCGCGGATATAGTCATAGCGCGAATTCACGCGGCGTCTCCTTCGAGCATTTCTTTAATCGCCGCTGCTGCCCAAGTCGCATCGAGTCCGCGTCTTAACGGCGTATCATTGGCCTTGCCATTGACCACCAGATCATACAAACCTTCGCGTCCGACAAGCGTCACTTTGCTAGAGCGGGGATGCGCGCACCCCTTTTCGCATCCCGACACATGAAGACGTATTCCGGATAGAGCTGGACTTTTGACGAGCCTGGAGAAGGCGAGCGCGTCCTCTTGCGTTTTCACGCTCGCATGAAGGCAAGCGGGCTGTCCTGAACAGGCTGCGATGGCCAGGCGTGGATCTTGCGCCTGCGTGATCAAATCATGACTGAAAAGAGCAATTGCGTCTTGCGCCGCTTCTTCTGTGATGCCCGGCAGAATCAGCGCGCGCCAGGGCGTGAGGCGTAAAGAGGTGAGGTTATATCTGTCGGCAAAATCAATCAGATTTGAAATTGTGTTTGCATGCCAGCGACCGAACGGCGCGGCGAGTCCGAGACAGGGAAAGGTTCCGAAGCGATGAAAGCCGACGGGACTTACCCTATCATGAAATTCGATTTTTGATTTGAGCGTTTGAAGACCAAGATGTGCGAATATCTTTTGAGCTCCCTCACGCGCCACAAGATTCGTTATGCGACGGATTGAATCTTCATGCCCCCTGCGTGCTTGCAAGAAATAGTGAGCAAGGGCATTAGCCGTTTGAACAAGGTCATTGGGATGGATCAAAGCGACCTCATCCGCTTGCCCGAGACGAACGGCGAAAGATAAAGTCCCGTTTATTGTCGTCGCTTCAAAACCTATATCTGTAGAAAGCGCTTTGATTGATAAGGCGCCACCATCATCAATAAGAAACCCGAATTTGGCCGGCAAATGATGAAGGGCTTGTGTCGCTTTGAGATGATGTTCAAGTGCCCGCACATGAGGCGTGATATCCATCAGAGACGTGGGATCGATCCCTGCAAGGGGAGAGGCCATCACATTACGGATCGATTCCGCTTCTTCGTCATTGTCAATGAGCTCATGTTCAGTAAGTGCGTTGATGAGCTTTGGCCAAGTCTCATGCGTTACGCCTCGAAGTTGCAAATTGGCGCGTGACGAGAGATCCATCAATCCATTGCCAAAGTCTAATGAGGCTTTGGTAATGGCGCGCGCCTGTTTCAAAGAGAGGACGCCACCCGTTACACGTAAGCGCACGATCAAACCGTCGCCGCTCTCCATCGGACGCAGCGCGCCAGGACACCAGCCTTTGATGGAAGAGGTGCTTGTCATTCCGCCGCCTCCGCAAGAAGCGCGTCAAGCACGGCCGCGGTTGAATTACGCCGCGAGGTCCAGTAGCCGCGTTGTTCGGCCTCACGAAAGAGCGTTGCAATTGCTGATGCGGCTTCCGGATTGGCGCTGATCAAAAACTCTCTCACACGATCATCCGCAAGTGTCGCGCTGTAAAGTGCCTCAAAGTCATGGCTTTCGGTGGCATTTGTGAGCGCCGCATAGGCGTAAAGATTGCGGATGGTCTCAGCAATTTCGCTCGCACCGCGAAAGCCATGCCGCATCTGACCTTCGATCCAGCGCGGATTGGTCGCGCGTGCTTTGATCACACGCACCATTTCTTCACGCAGCGTTCTGACTTTTGCCGCGCGATCGGCGCGTTTCGCATCGACATGGTAAAGTGCAGGCTGATTACCAAGACTCTCCGCAGCGGCAGCAAACCCGCCTTCATGTTCAGCAAAGGAATCGGAATCGAGAATGTCTTGTCCTTCGATGTCTTGAACATGAACGAAAAGATCCGCGTCCTTCACTTGGATCGTGAATGCGTCCCGTGCCGACAGCGCGTCTCCGGAGGAACGATAAGCGTGACTATTGGCATCTAGATAGGCCGTACCCAATTCTTCGCGCGTCGAAAAACCATGTGCGTGAATCTTTTCATTAACACCTAAACCGAACGTGCCGGGTGCGGAGCCAAAGATACGAAGTGGCGTTGTCTCTGTTGCTCGGCATCGCGCGGCAAGAGGATTTTCATCATCCTCTTCATCGAGCAGAGAGACCGCTTGCACCGCCTCATCAAAAAGCGCGATCTGCTGCGGAAAGACATCGCGAAAGAGTCCTGAGATGCGCAATGTGACATCAATGCGTGGTCGGCCGAAATGTGCCGGTGGCAAAATCTCAAAACCATTCACACGCGACGAGGCGTGATCCCATAGAGGTCTCACACCCAAAAGCGCGAAAGCTTGCGCGAGATCATCGCCACCTGTGCGCATGGAAGCCGAGCCCCAGAGATCAATGATGATTGAACGCGGCATTTCGCCATGATCTTGCAGGTAACGCCCGACGACTTCATCAGCCGTTCGACGACCGATTTCCCAAGCGGTGCGCGTTGGCACACTGCGCGGATCAATCGTGTAGAGATTGCGTCCCGTGGGTAACACATCAATGCGCCCACGCGATGGGGCGCCAGCCGGGCCCGGTTTTACAAAGCGGCCTTGAAGCGCTGTGAGCAGCGCTTGTGCTTCTGAAGTTGGGCTCTGTGCGAGAAATGTTTTGGCTTTTGAAATATCATCTGCCGCAAAACTCGTTACGATCCATTGATCATGAGATGCGTTTACCGCGGCACGTCCGAATATATGCAGTCCATCGGCGATGCGCATTTCTTTGACGTCGCAAAGAAAAGCATCAAGCGTGGCAAGCTGCGCCTCGCGGTCAAGATCGTCGTTAAGGCCCGCGTCTTGATCAAGATTTAACTCTTTTACGCGCGTGAGGATAAGATCGGCGAGATGCGATGCACGGCGCGGATCAAGTGTTTGTGCGGTTGAATATTCATCAAGCAAAGATTCAAGATGTGAAAGATCGCCATAGGTTCCCGCTTCAACAAGCGGCGGTGTGAGATGGCCAATCGTCACTGCGGCGAGGCGACGTTTCGCCTGCGCGGCCTCGCCGGGATTGTTCACGATGAATGGATAAAGGACGGGGAGGGCACCAAGCAAAAGTTCGGGCGCGCAAGATTGAGATAACGCCACGGATTTTCCGGGCAACCATTCAAGCGTGCCATGCGTGCCGCAATGAATGAGCGCATGCGGTTGATAGAGCCTCGTCAACCAAAGATAAAAAGCAATATAGTCGTGGCATGGCGGGCGGCTTGCATCATGATAATCATTTTTTTGTGCGTCACGCGTTCCGCGCAAAGGTTGCAGCGCGATGAGAAGCGCGCCGCTGATGATGAGCTGAAATGTGAATTCTTTTTCTGGCACATCGCCCCACGCCGCGATTACTGACTCTCGGAAAGAGGGAGGCAATGTCATAAAGAGGGAGTGATAATGCTCGGCAGATAAAATTTCGTTATAACCACCCTGCGTGAGCTTGTGAATGAGAGCGCCCGAATCCGGCAGATCGCCGATCGTGTAGCCGGATTGTTTTAACTCATCCGCAATCGCAATCACACTCGCGGGTGTATCAAGCCCTACCGCATAGGCTTGATGGCCGCCTTTATGCGGATAATCGGAGAGGATAAGCGCGAGTTTTTTATCTTTATTCGGCGTGCGTTGAAGCTTCACCCAGTTCAAAGCAAGATCGGCCACAAAACCGATGCGATCTTCTTTTGGCTTATGAATGATTTTTTTGAATTCTGAGTCGCTTGCCGTCGGCGCTTCGGATTTGAATGAAATTGCGCGCGCAATAAGGCGTCCATCAAGTTCGGGCAATACAATGTTCATCGCGAGATCTGCGGCGTTCAACCCACGTGTTGAGCCGCTCCATGGCTCTTCACGGGTTGTTGCGAGGATGGTTTGCAAGACAGGCACATCACAAAAATCAAGCACCGTCGTGCCGTCATCACGTTTTGCGGAAAAGGCTGTTGTATTCAAAATGATATCAGGACGCTTGACGTGTAGATGCGTCTCAAGTGCGGTAATTGCGGCGGGATCTTTGAGGCTTGAAACCGCAAGACACGTAACAGAAAATCCCCGCTTATAAAGCGCGTCGGCCAGAGCGGTGAGGGGTGCCGTGTCATCCGCAATGACAATGGAACGATAAGCCAAGATCAATGCGTTAGGTGCGTTTGTGGTATGAGTCCGACACGCGTCTTCAAAACGGCTTACCGCCGGTTGCTGCTCCGGCGCTTCGGGCTTGGCAGAGAGTCCGAGATGCGCCGTGATGTGATCAAGCGCGCGTGAAAAATTATCGCGCCCGCTTTGATGAAAACATTGCCACAAAAGTGCGAGGTCAGACCCATCAAGCGTTGAAGCGTCATTCAAGCGTTGATCGCTTTGATAATCGCCGGGGATGACGGCGAGCGCGATATTTTTCTCACGCGCCAAACGCGCCATTTCATCAACACCATAGGCCCAATAATCTTTGCCGCCTAAAAGTCTGATTAAAATAAATTTCGCATGCGCGGCTGTTTTCTCAATGAAAAGATCAACCGAATAAGGGTGCTGCAAATCTTTAAGCGAAGCGACACGCAAAGAGGGTGATTGACTCCTTCGTTGATCCCACGCCGCAACAAGGCCAGACAGATCGCTATCGGTAAAAGACAGAAACAGAATCTCTGCGGGCGACACATCAAGATCGACGGCTTCCGCCGTCTGATCTAATGAAATTGTCTCTGTGCGCAGGAGATGCATTTTAAGATTATTCGTCTTTAGTGAGCGTGAAGCGCGCGCTCGACAGCGGCGCGGTCAATGCCTTTCTCGGCGATAAAAACGAGTGCACCATTCCGCTTCTCATCTTTCGTCCATGGCCGATCAAATTGATGACGGAAGCGCGTGCCCACACCCTGCACCAAAAGCCGCATGGGTTTACCGGTGACATCGAGAAACCCCTTGATGCGTAAAACATCGAATTGATCAGCAATGTTTTTCAAGCGCGCGATGAACGCGTCGACGTCGGCAACTTCGCCAATGGGTAAAGCGAAACTGTCAAAATCTTCGTGGTCATGCTCTTCTTCGTGATCATGATGCGAGGGCCGCGAAGCGAGGTCATCTTCAGCCGCAGCGGACAAGCCCAACAGGATTTCGCTCGCCACTTTGCCTTCATGCGTTTCAACGACACGCACCGCGCGCGGCACCGTTGTGTTGATTTGATCGGTCACCGAGGCAATCTCGTCTTTCGACATGAGATCTGCCTTGTTCAAAATCACAAGATCAGCGCAGAGCAATTGGTCTTCATAGACTTCTTCAAGCGGATTATCGTGATCAATCGATTGATCTTCTTCTCGTTGCGCAAGAAGCGCTTCAGGATCATCGGCGAAGCGACCTGCGGCCACGGCTGCGCCATCAACAACCGTGACAACACCGTCAACCGTCAGCTTGGCGCGGATCGGCGGCCAATCGAACGCTTTCACAAGCGGTTTCGGGAGAGCCAAGCCCGATGTCTCAACAATGATGTGATCTGGCTTTTGCGGCAGCGCTAAAAGTTTTTCGATTGCGGGAACAAAATCATCGGCGACCGTGCAACAGATGCAGCCATTCGCAAGTTCGATGATGTTGTCTTCAGGGCAGTTTTCAACACCACATGATTTAAGAATGTCTCCATCCACACCGACATCGCCAAACTCGTTGACGATGAGAGCCAAGCGACGGCCTTTTGCATTTTCAAGCACGTGACGGATGAGTGTTGTTTTGCCCGCACCAAGAAAGCCGGTGATGATGGTGACAGGCGTTTTTTGTAGGGACTTTGAAAGTGTCATGATGAAGTCTCCGGCGTGCGAGATGAAGTAAGAGATGCGGGCAGCCGCGCGATCACGCCTTTCTTCAAGGCATCGGGGCGCTCTTTCCACGGAATGAGGCCGTCATTCGTGGCGGCGTATTGGGCAGCGCAGGCGAGGATTTGTTCGGCGGAGTCATCCGCGGTGAAATCGCCATAGACATAGGTCCATTTGTCTTGCGCGCTAAAGGCAATGGTGCATGGCCGTTTGCACACGCTTAAACATTCAACGCCTTCAATGATGACATTGCTTTGATGTGTATGCGCCACTTCTTGCAGAGCTTTGAAAAGCCGCGCGCCGGCGCGATCCGGTGAGGGATCGTCCGCCGTTTTACAGGTTGTGCAAACATAAATGGTTGTTGTCATCAGCGCCGTTCTCACTCCTGCCATCGCAAAATACGGGCGATGAGCCGGGGATGCGCGCAGTGGCGATACGCCACGTCGGGGATGGTTCCGTAGAGGACTCATCCCGCGAACAGGACCGGGGCACCCCGCCCGGGCACATGCGTTCGTGTCACGTCTAGGCAGGTCTCCTGGCTCGCGGCTTTGACGTTTCGCGCCGCCTTCCCGGTTTGTCTTTTTTCAAAGACGGCCCAGTGGCTTAGAGGCGCGAGACTTGCCGCTTACAGTTGCGGGGGCAGCCAAGGCTTGGCCCTTGTTCGGGGGCGCCACCTTGTTCCCTTTTCACCCCCCAGATGGGGGGACCTCGACGAGGGAGGACACTGGCCCCGCTGCGACTTTCTGTCAAACCCAAACCGCGCCCTCCAGTGGTCTTTGCGCGCTGAATTTCGTATGAGCGGCTCTGATTTCGTTTGAGGAGCGATTAAATGTCCGCCGAGAGTGAGTCCGAACGCCGCCATAAAGAGAAAATGGCGAAGCGCAAACAAGTGCAAGACGCCGAAGTGGCCTCGAAGACGATTCGGGAAAAAGGCCTGCTGATCGTCCATACGGGCCCAGGCAAAGGCAAATCGACCGCCGCTTTCGGCCTCATCATGCGCGCGCTCGGCCATGAGTGGCCGATCGGTGTGGTGCAATTCATCAAAGGCGCGTGGTCAACGGGCGAGCGCAAAGCGCTTGAGCGCTTCCCCGATCTTGTGCGATGGCATTCGATGGGCGAGGGCTTCACGTGGGAAACGCAAGACCGCGCGCGCGACATCGCGGCAGCAGAAGCCGCTTGGGCGAAAGCAAAGGAGCTGATGGCTGATCCCGCGATCCGCCTTTTGGTGCTCGATGAACTCAACATCGCTTTGCGTTATGATTATCTCCCGCTTGAGGCGGTGGTGGACACGCTCAAAAACAAACGCGCGGATCTTCATGTTGTTGTGACGGGGCGCAATGCCAAAGCGGAACTGATTGAAGCGGCCGATCTTGTGACCGAGATGACACTCGTCAAACACCACTTCGCCGCAGGCGTGAAAGCGCAAGAGGGAATCGAATTTTAATGACCGCGCGCGCATTGATGATTCAAGGCACGGGATCGGATGTCGGCAAATCGCTGATTGTTGCGGAAGCGTTCATATGAATCCGGTCTTACTCAAACCGCAAAGCGAAATCGGTTCACAAATCGTAGTGCAAGGCAAAGTGCAGGGCACCGCCAAAGCACGCGACTATCAAGCGTTGAAACCGAAATTACTTGAAGCGGTGCTTGAGAGTTTTTCGCTTATCAAGCGTGACGCGGATCTCGTTTTGATTGAAGGCGCAGGCAGCGCTGCGGAAGTCAATCTTCGGGCGAATGACATTGCCAATATGGGTTTCGCACGCGCAGCCGATGTGCCGGTTGTGTTGCTTGGCGATATTGATCGCGGCGGCGTGATTGCGCAAATTGTTGGCACCCGCGCGGTGATTGATGAAGCGGAT
>RFZR01000141.1 GCA_009920595.1 Alphaproteobacteria bacterium
GGTAAGACCTATCTCTCTTTTGACATCGATAGTCTTGATCCCGTTTTCGCGCCGGGAACAGGAACTCCGGAATCTGGTGGTATCACAATGATTGAAGCGCAACGTCTTATCCGCGCCCTTGACGGTGTTGATTTCATTGGCGCGGACATGGTGGAAGTTTCGCCTCCATTTGACAATGGCACGATCACATCGCAATGCGGCGCGAATATCTTGTTTGAAATTCTCTGCGTTTTGGCAACAGCGCGCGCGAAGAGACAATAGATCTTGTCATCTTTATTGCAAAACAAAAGCCCGCTGATAGCGGGCTTTTTGATTACGCATGATGCGTTGCTTTTTCGATTGATTCCAATTCGCGCAGTTCGGCGGCGTGCGCAGCATCAAGGCGCGCTTGTCTCTCGCGATCCTCGCGACGTTTGACGATTTCATAAATAATCGCGCCGACAACCGTGACAGCGATAATCAAAACAGCAAGCGCGCTGATCGCGGGTGTTGTTCCCTGTCGGACACGTCCGGCAAGTACGGTGGTCAAAGTCTTATCGGCGAGAATGGCAAAGGTTGTTGTGTTGTAGTTTTCAAACGAGGAAAGAAACGCCAACACTGCCGAGGAAAAAATCGCCGGACGTAAGAAAGGCAACAAAATGTGAAAAAACACTTGTGTTTGCGAGGCGCCGAGATCAAGCCCCGCTTCTTCTTGCGCGCGATCAAAGCGATTCAATCGCGACATGAACATCAACATGCAATAGGCGGAAATAAAACTCGACTGGCCGAGTACCGCCATGAAGACGCCATCATAAAGAAATTTGGAATTCGTGGCTGTCGTAAGATCACGCCAGAAAACGACCGTTGAGATACCAATGATGACACCGGGGGTAAGCACCGGCGAAACAACAATCACATAATAGAAAGAACGCGCTTTTGAGTAGATCTGGCTCATCATCATCGCGGCCGCAAGCCCGAGAGGCACGGAGACTACAACCACCCACATGCCGATCCAGAGGCTGTTTTTCAAGCCATAAACCATATCGCGGTCGTTCAACAATTTTTCAAACCACGACAAAGTTAAGCCTTCGATGGGATAAACTTGCGGATAGGTGGATGTGTTGAAGGCCGATACGCCCATCACAATGAGCGGGCCAAAAAGAAAGCCGAAGAAGATGGCCATATAAAAGGCCAGCATCACATTCATCACCGTCTTCGAACTCATTTCGCGATCTCCCCGAGGGAGAGGCGACCCAAGCGCAAGACAAGAAGAACGAAACTCACGCAGGCAAGCAGCAAGATAAAGGCATAGGCTGCCCCTTGCGGCCAATTGAAGGCTTGGAAAAAGCGGTCATAAAGAATGGGCGTGAACCACAGCGAACGTGGCCCACCAAGCACGAGCGGCGCGGCAAGCGAACCCGCACTCAACATGAATACAAGCGTGCACCCTGATGCGATACCAGGCTTTGCAAAAGGAATGACGATAAAGGCATGGATATGCCACCATGGCGCGCCGAGATCGCGCGCGGCTTCGATCTGCGCATGATCGAGTGTTTCAATTGCATTATAAAGCGAGAAGATCATCATCAACATATAGGCATAGCCAAGTCCGGCATAGAGCGCGATGTCATTGCCAATGAAATCGATCGGCTGATCAACCCACCCCATTCCCAGAAGTATTTTATTGATGAGGCCGCCGCTCGAAAAAATAATTCTGAAAGCGAAGGCGCGCAGAATTTCGTTAACCCAATAGGGCGCGATCAACAGCAAGAGCAAAAAGCGAACACGTGCTGGGCGCGCGACTTGCGCCATATAGAACGCCAATGGATAGCACAGCGCGAAATTGAAGAGAGCGACCAAAAGGCTTGCGAAGATTGTAAGGAAGAAAGCCTTGATGTGAACCCAGTTGATCGCATCGCTGCTCGTGGTCGAGCCATAGATGAAATAGTGGTAATTCTCGAAAGTATAAAGATCCTTCGGCCCGCCCATTTCAATCGGCGGTAATTTTGGGCGGAAGGACATCTCGACCATGAAGAGCTGTGGCAGCACAATCATGAAGAGAGACCAGAACGCCACCGCTACGATCAGATAGATCGCAACCGGGGTTCCGTTACGCTCAAAAAAAGATTTCTTCGTGACGCCGACAGGCTTTGGCTCAAATTTCGCCATCACCCAGAAAATCGCAATGGCGAGAACCGGGAGCAGGAAGATGAAAGGATGTCCGGTTGAGCTCAACATGATTTAAACGCTCACGCGGGTAGTATGAGCGCATCGCGCGTTGCGAAGGCAAAAGAAACCGAAGACCCTTGCGATGGAAACTCGCGGGCTGGCGCACCCGTCAAGGTAGCCACAATGCTTGATCCATCATGGGCTTTCATCGTGAGATGTGTGGTCATGCCTTCATAGGCGGCATCTGCCGCTGTGCCAGACAAATTGTTTTCGCCTTGCGCACCAAACTGCATCGCTTCCGGACGAATAAATAAAGTGGCTTTCGTACCCACAGGGAGAGATTTCTTATTCAACCCGACAAGACGACCTACCGAGGTCTCAATCTCGGCCTGATCACCTGAGATCTTTGTGATCGTACCGGTAAACCCGTTATTCTCGCCCACGAAAGAAGCAACGAAGGATGTCTGCGGATGTTCATAGACATCGCGACCATTTCCAACCTGTTCGATCTTACCGCGATTCATCACAGCAATACGATCAGACATGGTCAGTGCTTCGCCTTGGTCATGCGTGATATAGATAAAGGTTACGCCGACGCGACGTTGAATGGCGCGCAACTCATTGCGCATATGTTGACGCAATTTCAAATCAAGCGCGGAAAGAGGCTCGTCAAGCAGCAACACTTTTGGTTCAACGGCAAGCGCGCGCGCAATCGCAACACGTTGCTTTTGGCCGCCAGATAATTCTTCGATCTTCTTGTGGCCTTGATCACTCAACGCGATGAGATTCAATAACTCATCGACTTTGCGGTCACGATCCGCTTTCGGCACGCCGCGCACGCGCAGGCCATAACCGATATTCTCGGAAACCGTCATCAACGGAAACAAAGCAAGATTTTGGAAGATCAGCGCTGTCGGACGTTGATTGGGGCCAATGCCACTCATGTCCTGACCGCCGATGCGGATCACGCCTTGTGTCGGATCCTGAAATCCTGAAATCGCTCGCAGAATTGTTGTCTTTCCGCAGCCCGATGGGCCAAGAAAACTAAAAAATTCACCTTGCCGAATTTGCAAGGAGACATCTTTCACAGCCGTAAAAAGTCCGAATTGGACTGTGAGGTGATCAATCTCAACAGCGGCCGTCATTGTGCATCCATTAAGTTCGTTACACGGCGCCAATCAAAAAGCAGACCGGCGGAAAAGAACCCCGGCGCTGGGCGCCGGGGTTCGATGATTAAGACAAAGCTGAATTAAGCCGCTTTGAACTTCTCAGCATATTGCGTGCGCAATTCAGCGAACCATGACGGCTCGAGCGGACGCTGCCAGAGCTTGGACAAAGCGTCGTCCGGATAGGCTTCCTGGAAGTTCTTCTTCGCGGCAGGCGAGAGAAGCTCATCCGCACCCTTTGCAACTGGGTTATAGCCCGAACCGTCAGCAACCTTTGCCGATGCTTCCTTCGAATGGCAATATTTCAACCAAGCATAGGCCTGATCGATGTTCTTCGCGCCCTTCGACATTGCCCAACCATCGAGCCATGTGATCGCACCTTCTTGCGGCGCCATATAGGACACTGGCTTGCCGGCCTTCTTAAGACCAAGCGGAGGACCATCCCATGTCTGGCCGATGACAACACCGTTTTCGAGAAGACCCGATTTCGTATTATCAGCTGAATCCCAGAACTGCTTGATCCATGGCTTCTTCTCGATCGCGAATTTCAAGAGCTTGTCATAGATCGACTTCATCGTTGCTTCATCCTTATAGGCATCAAGCATACGATTTGATTTCAGCTGACCTGTCGCATCCATCCAGAGGCCGATGCCGAGGAGCAGCGAGTGCGGACGACCCTGCACTTTGCCCTTATATTCGTCCTTCCAGAGCGAACCATAGGAAAGCGTCTTGTATTCGATCTTGGTAAGATCGGTGCGCCATGAAATCGCTTCCGAACCCCAGGTGTGTGGCACGTGATAAAGCTTGCCATCCCAACGCCAGAAACCTTCAGAGATTTTCACCATCGACGGAAGAACACTGTCGAGCGTCAGCTTCTTTTCATCGAAAGGTTGAAGCACAGCGAGATCTTTGAATTGCGGTGCGCGGTCATGGGTTGGTTGGCAAAGATCGAAGCCATCACCACCAGCGGCTTGCAATTTGTTGATTTGCTCTTCGTTCTGCGAGAACGGTGTTGTCTTGACCTTGATGCCGGTCGCTTTTTCGAAATCCGGAATCACAGGATCGGGAAGTTCGTCATCCCAGTTCAACAGGCTCAATTCACCTGAAGATGAAAGCGCATTGCTGACATACCACGGACCAACCGCAGCTGCCGCACCGGCCGCAACCGCGCCCTTCAAGAGCACGCGGCGCGTGAACGATCCCGCCGCTTCAAGCGTCGCAACCGTCGAATTCAACTTTTTCTTGTCGACCATAAGGTTACCCCTCCGTTATTTGTCAGGCTCGCCCATCGAGCCCTGACCCGGTGGCCTCGATGGAGGCAATATTGATCCGGAGCTGATCCATTGTCGTGGCGCCAATAATCGTGGACCCTAAAAAGGCCCGCGAATTGACGAAAGATAAAGCCAATTCCTCCGGTTTCCAGCCAATTTCACGCGCGAGGTCGACATAGGCCTTGATGGCCGGTTCGGCATTCGGCGTCTCATAGCGCTGACCGCGATTAAATAATGTGGAGCGAGCCCCAGCCGGACGCGCGCCATTGAGATATTTCCCGGTCAAATAACCTTGCGCGAGGGGCGAGAAGGCCAAAAGGCCGACTTGTTCCCGCATCGAAATCTCGGCGAGACCCGTCTCATAGGTCCGATTGAGGAGATTATAGGCGTTCTGAACCGTCTCGACCCGGGGCAACCCATGCTTCTCAGCGAGTTTGAGAAATTGCATCGTGCCCCACGAGCTCTCATTCGAGAGACCGATGAA
>RFZR01000142.1 GCA_009920595.1 Alphaproteobacteria bacterium
GAAGGTTAAGGCGGGGGCGCCTCACCAATTCAGGATTTAGGCTGTGAAAAATCCGTTCGGATCACGGCGCGCGCGCGTCTATGCGGAGGCGATTGCAGCCGCGCGCCCCTCGTCATGGGGTGTGAATTGGCGCGAGCCCCTGATCCTGTTCTCAAACTCGCTGACGCTTGCCATGACACGCGAGGTCGATGCGCGGCGGCCCTTTCTGTTTCTGGCACCCTCAGCTTTCTGCGGCGTGCTTCTTTATTTTGCAGCGGATGATGAGCCATCGATCCTCGCGCCGCTCATCGGTTTGATTCCAATTTTGATTTTGATCGCCTATGCGCTTCGACGCCCGACGCGTGAGCTTTTATTTTTTAGTCTCGTGCTCGCCACAATCTTATCCGGTTTTGCTTTGGCGGCTTGGCGCACGCTTCGCGTTGATGCTCCGATTGTTTCAAAAACCACAATTGTAATCATGACGGGGGTTGTTCAGACAATCGATATAAAAGCGGATGGAGCACGGTTACTTATCAAACCGCTCTCGTTTGAAGGATATGATGACGCTCTACCGGATTTCATTCGTGTGACGATGAGTGGTGTTCCGCAATTTGAAGCGGGTGCAAAACTAAAAGCGAGTGTACGAGTTTTGCCACCGCCCGGACCTGTGCGACCGGGGGGATATGATTTTGCGCGCGATGCTTATTTCAACAAAATTGGTGGCGTTGGTTCATTATTAAGCAAACCCGTAATCCTTACAAAAAATGAGTCGTTTTCGGCTCGCTTTGACGCATTGGCGATGATTGATCGGTTTCGTAATCATCTTGCGATGCGCATAGCCAATGCAATTGGCGGACAGGCGGGTGCTGTCTCTGCAGCCCTGATTACAGGGAAGCGCGGTTTGATCTCAGAGGAGACAAATGAAGACTTACGCTTGGCAGGCATTTATCATGTCGTGTCAATTTCAGGTCTTCATATGGTTTTAGTCGCGGGCATGATTTTCTTTCTGGTTCGTCTTTTTCTTGTTTTGATACCCGGACTTGCGTTGCGGGTTAATGTGAAAATATGGGCTGCACTCGCAGCGATGTGCGGGGCAATTGCTTATGATATTTTTGCGGGTTCAGAAGTGGCGACCGAAAGATCTCTTTTTATGACTTTGGCACTTTTTGGTGCAATTCTTGTTGGTCGTCCGGCGCTTTCAATGCGCAATCTTGTTATTGCGGCGTTTATCATCATTGCTATGGAGCCTGAAAGCCTATTGGGTCCCAGTTTTCAAATGTCCTTTGCAGCGGTTGCGGCATTGATTGCTGCCTATGAACGATTACCGCATCAGGCTTCCCAACAACAGATTAAAGATATCAATATAAAAGCATCAAAGATTTCAAATGGTCTCGTTGACCGCTTCTCTTCTTTCATTTTACGTCATGTCAAAGCGATTTTGCTAACAACATTTCTGGCCGAGTTGGCGACCGCCCCTTTTGCGCTTTATCATTTTCAGCGCTTTCAACCCCTCGGCGTAATCGGCAATATGTTTACAATTCCGTTGGTTGAAATGGTTGCTATGCCCGCAGGTTTTATAGGACTTCTGGCTTTGCCTTTTGGGCTTGATGGGCCCGTGTGGCACTTCATGGGTTATGGCGTTAGTCTAATGCTCGCTCTCTCGCATTATGTTGCGGAGATGCCTTTTGCTTCTGTTGCTGTGCCTGCACTTTCTGTGACAACACTCCTTTTTGTGAGTGCAGGCATCATCTGGATTTTTCTGTGGTCTACATCTTTACGGTGGTTAGGTCTTTTGCCGATGCTGATCGCAGGAGTCCTCGCACTCGCTACAGATCATCCAGATTTTTATATTGCACGTGATGGCGCTTCTGTCGCTGCACGCGGCAAAGATGGCTATTTGCATGTGATGGGTCGCGGCGTAAATGAATTTACCATCACCCAATGGCTTGCGGCTGATGGCGATGTACGATCTGCACAAGATGTGAGTGTGAAGCAAGGTCCGCTTTGTAGTTCATCAGGATGCGTGATGAGTGGCCCAGCACATGAAAAAGTCGTTCTTGGCTTGGAGCGAGATGATCTCGAAGAGGATTGTAAACTTGCAAGTGTTTTGATCACGCCCTTCTATGCGCCACGTGATTGTGATCAGGCGCTTGTGATTGATCGTGATGTCGTCAATCATTACGGGGCGGTAGCACTTTATCGATATGCCGATGCACAGCCAACTGATAAGACGTCAGAAAAATTTAAGTTATTGGGTGCGCGCGATCCAAATAAAAACCGACCCTGGATACCGCACGCTGAAGTTCTACCGAATTCACCGCCCCCGCAAGAGAGCGTTCAGCGCGCTCCCCCTGATGCGGAAGCGGAACCGCTCTCGCCACGATAAAAAAATAACAACGAAAAAGAACTCAGTAACGGCGCATCAGGCTCACAAGCTTGCCTTGGATGCGCACACGATCAGGACCCAAGACGCGCGTTTCGTAAGCGGGATTGGCCGCTTCGAGTGCGATTGATGAACCGCGTTTGCGCAATCTCTTCAACGTGGCTTCTTCATCGTCAATGAGCGCGACAATAATATCGCCTGTATTGGCAGAATCCTGCTTCTTGATGATCACCGTGTCACCATCATGAATGCCCGCTTCGATCATAGAGTCGCCGCGCACTTCCAAAGCGTAATGGTCACCGGTGCCAAGCATATCGGGCGGCATACCGATTGTGTGTGAGCGTGATTGAATGGCCTCAATCGGCGTACCGGCAGCGATACGGCCCATAACAGGAATTGAGATAAAGGGCGGCGCATCATTGGCTGGAGCAGGACGCACGCGGCCCAAATCACCCTCAATGACGCTCGGATTGAATTTTCCGCGCGGCGCATGGTTGGGCACAGCCATTTCGGGAAGCTTGATCACTTCAATGGCACGCGCGCGATTAGCAAGGCGGCGAATGAAGCCACGTTCTTCGAGCGCGGTGATCAGGCGGTGAATGCCGGATTTCGACCTCAAATCGAGCGCTTCCTTCATTTCGTCGAAGGAGGGGGGCACTCCTTCAGCCGCCAAGCGGTCTTGGATGAAGCGCAGAAGTTCGATCTGTTTACGGGTTAGCATGGGGCAGCACTCTCCGAATCATTTCCGCCTGATCATTCGCTGAAAAACGGAAACAAAAGATGAACATGACTAATCGTTCTTGATATGTTCCGCAAGAGGAAAAAAGCAGAGCGTTCAGATTTTTTTTGCTCAAAGCCGAATTATTCGACAAAGGCTACCCTCAGGTTCCGCGGGCGCATTGGGCTTGCGGATCACAAGCGCGCCGGCTTCCGCCATGACGCGGATCATCGATGAATCCTGCAGTTCATAGGGTGAGGCCACGGGCAATCCATCAAGAGGCGTTGTGAGCGCCGCACGAAGATAATCCTGTCTTTTATCATTCGCTCTGACAGCAACGCCTAAACGCGCGGGTTCGGAGGGATCATGCGCCGCATCCGGATCGCCTTGCATCGCGCGAATGAGGGGCACTAAAAACAAACGCGCACAGACATAAGAAGAAACAGGATTGCCTGGAAGCCCGAGAATGGCCATCGGGCCGAGTGTGCCATGAATGAGCGGTTTTCCGGGCCGCATCGCGATGCGCCAAAAACCAAGTTCCATACCGCGTCGAGCGAGAACAGATTGCACAAGATCGTGATCGCCTACGCTTGCGCCCCCAAGCGTGACAAGAATGTCAGCGCCTTCGCGCTCCGCCGCGATGATGCCGCGTTCAAGCGATAGAAAACTATCCCCCGCAATACCAAGATGAAGCGCTTCGCCGCCGGCCTCTTCAACAAGTGCGGCCGCCGTTAAATGATTGCTCGCGACGATTTGATCAGGTGAAGCATTGTGACCAGGCTCAACAAGCTCATCGCCTGTTGCAAGAATGGCAACTTTGGGTTTACGCGCCACGTGAATTTGTCCGTGGCCCATTGCGGCGGCAAGCGCGAGTGAGCGTGCATTAAGCCGTTCTCCCTTTTTCAAAAGCGCATCACCGATTTTGAAATCAAGACCTGTTAGGCGAACATGGCGGCCTATTGTTTCTGGTTCTTGAACCACAACAGTTTCACCGTCGCGCGACGCATATTCTTGCAAAAGAATTGTATCGGCCCCTTTGGGTACAGGCGCGCCGGTGAAAATGCGAACCGCTTCGCCAGATTTCAATTCATGGTGATATCCATGTCCCGCAGCACTCTCGCCAACTATTTTTAGCCGCGTGCCTTTGGTTTGAATCTCTGCGCCCTTAACTGCATAGCCATCCATCGCTGATGCGTTAAACGGCGGTTGCGTGCGTAAGGCTTGAAGAGGAGAGGCAAGCGTGCGTCTATGAGCGTGAGCGATGGCTATCACTTCAGTGGGCAAAGGCCGTGCGGATTTCAATACGCGCGCTAAGGCTTCTTCGACGCTGATAAGCGACATGATTTACTCCGCGCGATAGGTCCCGCTTTTGCCGCCGCTTTTTTCAATCAAACGAATGGCGCTGATCACCATCGCGCGATCAGCAGCTTTCACCATGTCATAGATCGTCAAACAGGCAACAGAAACAGCGGTCAGTGCTTCCATTTCAACGCCGGTTTGCCCGGAGAGTTTCACAGTCGCACGCGCGCGAATGCCTGGCAATGTGTCATCAGGCTCAAGATCAATCGCAATCTTTGAAAGAAGAAGCGGGTGGCACAAAGGAATGAGTTCATGGGTTTTTTTGGCCGCCATAATGCCGGCGATCCGCGCCGCGCCGAGTACATCCCCTTTTTTTGCGTTGCCTTTTCGAATGAGATCCAATGTTTCTGGCAACATTTGCTCATGCCGCATCTCCGAAAAGCAAAGCGCGTGTGGTAGCTTCAACATCATTCTGACGCATGAGGCTTTCACCGACAAGAAGCGTATGAATGCCTGCGTCGCTTAAGCGTCGAACATCGGCATAAGTAAAGATACCACTTTCACCAACTTTAATTCGATCAGACGGAATGAGCGGGGCAAGTGTTTCCGAAACAGTTAATGAAACTTCGAAGCTGCGCAGATCGCGATTATTGATGC
>RFZR01000143.1 GCA_009920595.1 Alphaproteobacteria bacterium
GGCTTATCGACCTTATATGGGCGGTGATTTGAAGCCGAGCACCGCGTGGCATGCGCAATTCGAAGATGTGAATAATGATGGACGCCCTGATTTATTTGTGGCAAAAGGCAATGTCGATCGTATGCCGGATTTTGCGCAAAAGGATCCGAATAATCTTCTCTTGCAAAAACCTGACGCCCATTTTGTTGAAGTGGGGGATGTTTCTGGAATTGAAAGCTTTTCAATCGCACGCGGTGCGATGCTTTCTGATTTCAATCTCGACGGTAAAATTGATCTTGTCGTTGTCAATCGTCGTGAAAACGTAAAAATCTGGCGCAATATTTCCTCTGATCTTGGTTCATTCATTGCGTTGCGTTTACAAAGCTCGACATCAAATCGCGATGCCATCGGCGCTTGGGTCGAAGTCAAAACCGCTGCAGGTGTTCAGCGGCGTGAAATCACCTCCGGTGGTGGACATGTGAGCGGCCAGAATGGCTATTGGCATTTTGGTCTTGGTAACGCGAAATCGGCCGAGATTCGCGTCATCTGGCCCGATGACACGGAAGGGCCTTGGTACACCATCGATGCCGGGCAGTTTTACAGTGTAAGTTATGGCGAAGCGCCAAAGCCTTGGGTTCCCCCGTCACGCGCGAATTGATAGAGTTTTCCCGTTGAGGAGACCCATGCGTCGGGGTGGCGCATGAGGCGAGGGGGTGGCACACTCCTTCTTACGACAAAGCGGGGGGAGTCTCATGATCGCGTTTCCGGTAATCGACACGCATGTCCATCTTCTGGACCAGAAGCTTTTCAAATATTCATGGGCCAAAGGCGCGCCGAAACTCGCGCGCGATTGGACTCTTGATGATCTTGCGGCCTCCGCCAAGCCCTACACAATTGAGAGCACCGTCTTTGTTGAAGTCGATGTTGATCATCCCGATTATATGAAAGAGGCGCGCTGGGTGCAGGCGCTTGCCGACCGCGATCCTCGAATGAAAGGATGTGTCGCCTGTTTGCCGATTGAGAAAGGCGCGGCGCTTGAAGATGAAATCGCTGAACTTGCGTCAATTCCGGTCGCGCGCGGTGTGAGGCGTCTCATTCAAAATCAACCCGATCCCGAATTTGTTTTGCGCGCGGATGTGATCGATGCAACAAAGCGCCTTGCAAAATATAATCTCTCTTTCGATCTGTGCATTTTCCATCACCAATTGAAAAACACGATTGCCTATGTGAAGGCCTGCCCTGACGTGTTTTTCATCATGGATCATATCGCGAAGCCTGGAATCAAAGCCGGGTTGGTCGAGCCTTGGAAAACAGAGATTCGCGAATTGGCCTCGCTCCCCAATGTTGTTTGTAAATTGTCCGGCGTGACGACAGAAGCGGATCATGACTCTTGGACGCCTAAACAATTGAAGCCGTATGTCGAACATGTGATTGACGTCTTTGGCTTTGACCGTTTGATGTATGGCGGCGATTGGCCCGTCTCTGAACTCGCGGGACCTTACACAGCCTGGATTGGGTTGCTTGATAAGATGACATCCTCATGCTCGGAAACAGAGCGGCGGAAATTATTTCGTGACAATGCGCAAAAATTTTATCGCCTCGCATGAATGCCTTCCGGAGTGAATGATGTCTGATCGTAAGGTTCTCTTTATCACCGCAGATCAATGGCGCGGTGATGCGTTGGGATTTCTCGGCCATCCCGCCGCCCGCACACCAAATCTTGATCGACTTGCAGCGGAAGGTGTGAGTTTCACCAAACATTTCACATGCTCCGCGCCTTGCGGTCCCGCGCGCACGACTTTGTTGACCGGGCTTTATCCCTTTATTCATCGCTCGGTGCGCAATGGCACGCCGCTTGATCGGCGTCATACAAATCTGGCGCTTGAAGCGCGGCGCGCAGGACGTGATCCCGTTTTGTTTGGTTATACAGATTCATCTGCCGATCCGCGCGAGATGACGCCTGATGATCCAAGGCTAAAAAGTTTCGAAGGTGTTTTGCCGGGCTTTCGTCTTGAAGCCACATTAAATGAAAATGCACTTTCCGGCTGGCTAACGGAATTGGCGCGTAAAGGTTATGATGTTCCGGAAGTTCTCTTCGATATTTATTCGCCGCCTGAAACTGTTGATCCGCGACGGTTCTGGCGCGGTCCCGCGCGCTATAAAGCGGAAGACAGTGATACCGCCTATATCGCGGATAAAGTCATCGACTATATGCGTTTGCGTCGCAAAGAAGATTGGTTGATTCATGCTGTCTTCTTGCGTCCACATCCGCCTTTGATTGCGCCCGCACCTTATGATCAATTGATTGATCGCGATCTTGTGCCAAAGCCTGTGCGTCGCGAAACGCGTGAGCGTGAAGCCGCGCTTCACCCTTATCTTCGCGAATGGCTTAATGAAATGTCGGTGCCCGGCTATTTCGATGCGCCCTTCGATCTTCATCAATTGCCGGAACAAGACTATGAAGAGATGCGTGCGGTCTATTTCGGGTTGATTAATGAAGTGGATCATCAAATCGGCCGCATCATTGATCACCTCAAGGTCACCGGTGAGTATGATAAAACATTGATCATCTTCACATCCGATCATGGCGAAATGTTGGGCGATCATTGGTCATGGGGCAAGGGTGGATTTTTCGATGCATCGAACCATGTGCCATTGATCATTCGCGATCCTTATGCGCCTGACGCCGCGCGCGGCAGATGCGTGAATGCATTAAGCGAGTCGGTTGATCTCATGCCGACCATTCTCGAATGGATGGGGTGTTCTGTTCCCACTGAAGCAAACGGCGTATCGCTCTCCCCGTGGCTTAATGGTGAGACGCCACAGTCATGGCGCAGATCGGTGTTCTGGGAATTTGATTTCCGTAATCCGGTGACAAAGCGTTATGAGACAGCGCTTCATCTTTCATCTGATGAATGCACACTCAATGTGATCCGTGATCATCATTACAAATATGTGCATTTCACAGCGCTGCCGCCTTTGCTCTTTGATCTCAAACACGATCCGGATGAGCTTCACAATCTTGCCGATGATCCCACCTATGGCAGCGTCATCGCCGAATATGCGCAACGTCTTTTAAGTCATCGTATGTTGCATGCCGAACGAACATTGACCAATGCGATGCTCTCGCCCAAAGGCGTTGTTTATCGCGATGAGCCGCGTGGCCAACCTAACGCGCTTTATGCTCGACCCGTTTAGAGGACAAAAAAGTCATGCGTTATGAATTGATGTTACCGCATCAGCTTCGTGAAGCCATTGATAAAAATTGGCCGGTCATCTTGCCTCTCGGCGTGCTTGAATATCATGGCGAACATTTGGGTTTGGGTATGGATACGCTCGCCGTTGTTCGTATTCTTGATCGCCTTGAGAAAGAAAAGCCCGTGGTGATCTTGCCGCCCTTTTACTATGGTGCGGCGAGTTATGCTGTTGAAGCGCCCGAACGCAAGGGTTCGGTTCATGTCGACTCCGAGTCGATTGCGCCTTTTGCCAAATCCTTGTTTCGCGGTCTCTTGCGCGTTGGCTTTCGTAACATTCATGGCTTCATTCATCATCAAAGCGAAAATTTTACCGCCGGTATGCCCACCGATCTCGCTTTCAAATTTGCCGGACGTCAGGCAATTTTTGAAATTCTTGAAAAGGAGCGGGGCGAGGGATGGTGGGGTAATAAATCCATGGCCGATTATTATGCACAACATGCGGCGGGTAGCGATCCTTTCAACTGGATCAAAATTCATCCCCTCATGACAAAAGAGATCATCGCTCAATATCCTTTTGACCACGCCGGCATTGGTGAAACATCATTGATGATGGCGCTTTGCCCCGAAGCTGTGGATATGGGCAGATTAAACAAAGAAGAATGGTATTCGCTTTCCGCAGAAGGGGCCTCGAAAGACATAGGCGAGCGGGGTGTGTCTCTTATTCTTGATCATATGAGAGCGGTGCTCTGGGGTTAATATCGATGTCACGAAAAATTTCGACAGGCATCGGCTTTCTTGCGGTGCTGATGTGGGCGGTTTTGGCTTTGTTGACCGCCGCCTCCGGTCAAGTGCCGCCATTCGAATTGGCGGCTATGACTTTTTTTATTGGTGGTGTTCTTGGAGTTATGACATGGCCGTTTCGGCCCAATGCAAGAAAAGCATTGAAGCAATCACCGCTGGCTTGGCTTGTCGGTATCGGTGGGCTTTTCGGTTATCACGCCGTTTATTTCAGCGCGTTGCGGTCAGCGCCAGCCATTGAAGCCAGTCTCATCGCCTATCTCTGGCCTTTGTTTCTTGTTGTTGCTTCGGCTTTGTTGCCGGGTGAAAAATTGCGCGTGCATCATCTCGTCGGCGTTGTGCTTGGTCTTATTGGCGCTGTTCTTGTCATCACCAAAGGTGAGCATCTCTCCCTTTCCGAAGGCATAAAGCCCGGGCATTTTTTGGCGCTGGCTTGTGCGGTGATATGGGCAGCTTATTCCGTGCTATCTCGAAAATTGGGCGATGTACCAACCGATGCAGTTGTTGGCTTTTGCCTTGTAACGGCCTTTCTCGCGATGCTTTGCCATTTTGCTTTTGAGGACACAGTGTGGCCAGCATCGTTGAGTGAATGGGCGGCGATTATAGGGTTGGGCGTTTTGCCAGTGGGTGCCGCCTTTTATGCCTGGGATCATGGTGTCAAAAAAGGCGACATCATGGTGCTTGGCGCGGCGTCTTATGCCTCACCGCTTCTTTCAACGCTTGTTCTTGTGGCCACGGGCTTTGCACCAGCGCATTGGTCGGTGGGTGTGGCCTGCCTCTTGATTACGCTCGGCGCTGTGATCGCGGCGAAAGATTTATTGTTCCGTCGTGTTGCGCCTTCAGACTAGTTCAACAACAATTATAATTCGGTGGAGAGAAGGCTTAAAGAAATCGCCCACATGGTAATGCCAATGACGATTTCTAGAATAACCCAAGCGCGCGGTTTGGTGAAAATAGGCGCAAGAAAGCGCGCGCCGTAGCCCAAAGACGAAAAGAATAACAGCGAGCCTA
>RFZR01000144.1 GCA_009920595.1 Alphaproteobacteria bacterium
ATCTCTGGCGGCAGAAGCAGCTTGAATACACATGGGTTAGGACTCTCATGGGACGCTATGAATCATTTTGGGCGTTGACCGAAGAGTCGCTTGATTATGCGCTTGCGACTTTGGCGCCTGAGCAGAGGAGCTTACGGAGCGCGCTTCTCGCATCCTATCGTCATCTTGCCGCTTATGAAGATGTCCGCCCGGTGCTTGATCGCCTGCGGACGAACAAGGTTAGAACCGCCATTCTTTCAAATGGTGACGGCACCATGCTGGAAGATGCGGTGAAAGCCGCTGGACTTGCCGCGCATTTTGACGGACTCATTTCGATCGAGGAAATCGGAATCTATAAGACCGCGCCCGATGCCTATCGACTTGTCAAAGGCGCATTCGGGATCGAGCCCAACCGAACCTTGTTTATCTCTTCCAATCGATGGGATGTGGCCGGCGCGCGGCTTGCAGGCTTTCATCCTTTATGGATCAACCGCGCCGGACGCAGTGATGAATATCGCGACTGTCCCCCTGATGCGATTTTGAAAAGTCTCAGCGAGATTTTTTGAGGGACGTTAGAAACTCACCGCTCCCGTGCCATCAATTGCCCAAGTGAATGGGCGATCAAGGCGGCCATCACAATCGCGCCACCGATGATCGTGCGCACACTCGGCACTTCCCCATGAATGAGCCACACCCAGACGCCACCGAGAACGGGTTCTGCTGTGCCGATCAATGAGGCGATGGAAGCGGGGATCAATCGCGCGCCCGCGACAAACATCGCAAGCCCACCACCGAGATTGATCGCGCCGAAGAGAAACAACACAAAACCATCAGTCATGCTGATATTCATGTCACCAGCATGAAAGAAGGCATTCACGCCGGCGATGATGACGCCGAGCGTCACGGCTGGCACCATTTCGACATGCGAATAATGACGCGTGATCACTGTGGCGAGTGCGAAGGCGAGTGAGATCACGATCGCAAGAGCTCCCCCAATCGGTGACATATTGCCATCAAGAGATTCCGATTCCATCACCGCAATACCGAAGATCACGCTGGCAATCGCAATCCATGTTCCAAGCGAAACACGTTCGCGAAATAAAACATAAGCGAGCGAGGCCGCAATCAAAGGGCCACCCGCCTGAACAAGCAGAATATTCGCAACACTCGTATATTGCAGGCCAACAACAAAGCTTGTCGATGCAGCGGCAAAGCAAAGTGCGACACCAATACCCGGAAGTCCCATGCGAATGACGTGGCGAATGGCGCCACTCGGTCCATCACGCAACAACATAAAGCCGATGAGGAACAGCGCCGCAAAGCCCGAGCGCCACATCACCATGGTCCATGGATCGGTGATGGTGATGAAACGCGCCAAGGCGCCGCCAAAACTCCATGTGAGCGCCGAGCCCAAAACAAGCGCCATGCCGAGGCGTCGATGCGCGGGGTTTATTCCTGTCATGGCAGACACGGTCATTGCGGACGCTTCCTCCGATTCGAACCATTTTTCTGACGAATATACTTGTCAGGACGCACCCGCAGGGTAAAGAACGGCATTATGTCGTCTGTTTCCGTCGCCGCCTTTTATCGCTTTGCACCGATTGCCGATCCCGAGGGACTTCGGGCGCGGCTTTATGAGATTTGCCGTGATTTTTCGGCAAAAGGTATTCTCCTCGTCGCATCTGAAGGGATCAACGGAACAATTGCGACAAACGCCCGACGCATGGCTGATCTGCTTGAAACGATCCGCGAAGCGACCGGTTTTCATGATCTTCGACCGCGTCTCTCTGAAGATGAGGTGATGCCGTTCTTGCGTTTGAAAGTGCGTCTTAAAAAAGAAATCGTCACATTGGGGCGCGCGGAAGCGGATCCGTTGAAGTATGTCGGAACTTACGTGCCGCCGTCAGAATGGAATGCGTTGATCAGCGATCCGAACACGATCGTCGTTGATACGCGTAATGATTATGAATTCCGGCTCGGCACATTTGATCACGCGCGTGATCCAGCCACGCCAACCTTCCGCGATTTTCCTGACTATGTCGAAAAAAACCTCGCTGCGCATAAGGATCGTCCGATCGCGATGTTTTGTACCGGCGGCATTCGCTGTGAGAAAGCGACAAGCTATCTCGTCGCTGAGGGATTCAAAAATGTTTATCATCTTGAAGGCGGTATTTTGAATTATCTCGAAACAATTCCGGAAGAGGAAAGTCTCTGGCGCGGTGGTTGTTTTGTTTTTGACCGTCGCGTGGCGCTTGGTCACGGATTAAAACCCTTGCCGATGCGTCTTTGCTATGGATGTCTCGCGCCACTTGATGAGGCTGATTTCTCGTCGCCTGATTATGAAGAGGGCGTGTCTTGCCCGCATTGCGCACCACTATTAACGAAAGACAAACGCGCTTCCCTTCGTGAGCGGCATCGTCAAACACTATTGGCTCAGAAACAAGGACGCACTCATCTTGGTCCTTTTCGTGAGGATGAGAACAGCGAATGAATTCACTTCGCGCGATGATCCCGAATCTGAACCGGCTGCGTGTCTGGTTCCGTTTTCACATTGCTGAGTTCTCAACTTTTGCGGCGGCAATTTCTTATCAACTGATGATTGTATTTTTTCCAGGCATTTTGCTTATCAAAGCTTTAAAAGATATTTTTGGCATTCCGAATGTTGCACGTTATCAGCCTGTTTATGCTGAAATTGATATGCCCGGCTCTATTGTGACTCTGGTAAAGAGTTTCTTGCGTAGCGCGAAAGGTTTGACGGGCTTTGATAAATCGCTTGCGACCATTTTTCTCATCGCGCTTGTTGTGTTGGGGCTCAGTCGACTTTTTGCCGAGTATTACAAAGCGTCGTTGAAACTCTTTGAGCGTGATCGTCGCTTGTTTCGCGAACGTTGCGCTGAATGGAACGGTCTTTTCATATCAGCCTCATATTCTGCGCGATTATGGATTGTTGATCGAAATCATCAGCGCTTTGATTTCCTTTGCTCTTCTTGTTGGAAGTGTTGCAGGTTTGATCCGACTGGTTTCGCATGGCGCGCTCAGCGCTCCGGCAATTTGGGGCGGAGCGATGGTCACGGTCGGCGGATGGATTTTGGCCTCGCTTCTCTTCTTGCAGCTTGATACTTATTTCGCGCTTCAACAAAAATTTTATGGCGCGGGTGCGGCGATTGTCGCGATGCTGATCTGGTTTTATCTTACCGCAAGCCTTTTGCTCGCGGGGCTCGGCTTTGCCGCCATTGTAATTGATAAACGGGTACCTTTGTCGTCAGACCCCTACGCGGCACGCGAATAATCAGTGACCGGTGCAACGATGGGCGCTAGCGGATGTGCCTGTTCAAAGGCTGTGATGTAGTCACGCGTGATCGGCACGGCATCGCCTCTTTTTGCGAGTTGAATTTGAAAGACCATCTGCCCTTGATGGCGGAAGCTTAATTCACTCGTGATCAAGTAAAATTCCCACATTCTGCAAAAGCGCTCATCATAGAGCGCGCGGATTTTTGCGCGATTTTGTTCAAAGCGTTCGCGCCAGAGACGAAGCGTCTCAGCATAGTGAAGGCGCAGGATTTCAATATCGGTGATAATCAATCCGGCCCGCTCTATGGCCGGGATCACTTCTGAGAGTGACGGGCAATAGCCGCCGGGAAAGATATATTTTGTAATCCAAGGGTTGGTATGGCCCGGACCATCAGGGCGCCCAATCGCATGAATGAGCGCGACGCCATCCTCTTTCAAACACCGCGCGACCATTTTGAAATAATCATCATAATGGGTGATGCCCACATGTTCGAACATGCCGACTGAGATGATGCGGTCATAAAGGCCCTTTTCGGCGCGGTAATCTTGGAGTTTGAAACGGACTCGATCAGACAGGCCGGCGGCAGCCACCCTCTTCTGGGAGACTTTAAGTTGTTCGGTGGAAAGGGTGAGACCCGTTACTGAACCTGAGCCCGTCTCAGCAAGGTAGAGCCCGAGGCCGCCCCAGCCCGATCCGATATCCAGAATAGATTGACCGGGCTTCAAAAGGAGTTTTGCGGCGAGGTGGCGCTTCTTCTGAGCCTGAGCGGTTTCGATCGTATCTGACGGATCCATGACATAGGCGCAGGAATATTGACGGTCGGCATCGAGAAAGAGGTCATAGAGTGTGTCAGACAGATCATAATGATGGGCGACATTTTTCCGCGACCGTCCTGCGGGGTTGAATTGAGCCAAACGGCGGAAAGTCGTTCTCAAGCGCTCTGTTACGCCGCTCAAAGGGTATTTCAGAGGGGTAAGACCGATATTTCTAAAGACGAGGTCAACCACATCGTAAATTGTACCAGTTTCGACGGTGAGCGTTCCCTCCATATAGGCTTCGCCAACGGCCATTTGGGGGTCGAACAATATTTTGAGAGCCGCCTGGGTGGTATGAATACGGACGGCAATGTGGGGCGCGCTTCCGTCGCCATAGGCGGTTGGGTAGCCTTTTGGGTCGATCACGGTCAAAGATCCATGCCGAATTGTCTTTTTTAAGAGCTTATCGAGCAGGGCCATGATCGTTTCGTCCTGACTGTCAGTTATCTCGGTCTGGCGGTTCATTGGCTGACCGCTTCTATGACAATCAAATTCCGCCGGATTTGGGATCGTCCGTCAACTTACGGATAGTAGAGTGGCACATAGTTTGCTTCCTTAAGTTGTGATCCGTGCCATAGGGGCATCGGCTCAACAAATGGGGGGTAAAGCCGTCATGAAAGAACCGACTTTTGATCGCGATGCGGATCTTAAATTGCATCAGGCCGAACGTCGTGCGGCCGAATTGTTGCGCTGGGCACGTCTCCGAAAGCGTCTGACAGGTGCCATTCGTCGCGAAATCGGCCTCGCTCGGGACACCGGAGCCTTGTCACAAAAAGCAATTTACTAAGTTATTTCAATAGCTTGGTAAAAAAATTCAAAAAAACAATTTTTTTTGAATTCAGGGCTAAAATCCTCAAGCC
>RFZR01000145.1 GCA_009920595.1 Alphaproteobacteria bacterium
GCCGAGAAGGGAAACCGAGAACTCATGAGATCAAGCAACCTTTCGCGCGGCCGTCCGATGGCGCTCGATAACGCGCGCGGCAATGGATTGTGCATCAAGCCCGGCATCCGCCAATTGTTCGGCGGGTGAACCATGAGCGATGAAACGATCCGGTAAAATTATGGGATCAATCTCTGCGCGATCAAGAAGTCGCGCTTGCGCAAGATGAGTGAGCACCTGCGCGGAGAAGCCGCCGATCGATCCTTCTTCAACGAGCATAACCACACGATGCGACTTAACGAGACGCTCAATCAAATCCGTGTCGATAGGCTTTGCAAAACGCGCATCGGCAATTGTCACATGAAGTCCATGCTCGCGAAGAAGGCTGGCCGCACCGATACAGGCAGACACGCGAGAGCCAAGGCCCACAAGCGCAATCTCTTCGCCTTCTTCGATGATTCGGCCTTTGCCGATTTCAAGAATATTCACATCGTTCTTTGTATCTTCGCCATGAATATCACCGCGCGGATAGCGGAAGGCGATCGGACCGTCATCATAAGCGGCAGCGGTCGCCACCATGCGGCGCAATTCATGCGCGTCAGAAGGGGCCATCACAATCATATTTGGCACGGTGCCGAGATAGGTAAGATCAAATGAACCCGCATGAGTTGCGCCGTCTTGACCGACAAGCCCCGCGCGATCAATCGCGAAGCGAACGGGTAGATTTTGTAGCGCGACATCATGAATGACTTGATCATAAGCGCGTTGCAGAAAGGTCGAGTATATCGCGCAGAAAGGTTTCATACCTTCTGTTGCGAGACCTGCAGCGAAAGTTACGGCATGTTGCTCGGCGATGCCGACATCAAAACAACGATCGGGGAAGGCGGCGCCAAAGTGATCAAGCCCCGTGCCTGAGCCCATCGCGGCCGTAATCGCAACGATTTTTGGATCTTTTGAAGCCGCATCACTCAAAGCTTCGGCAAAGACTTTTGTGTAAGTCGGCTTAGTTGCCGGTGTCGCTTTGAATTCGAGCGTTTCGGGATTGAAGGGACCGACGGCGTGATATTTTTCTTTATCAGGTTTTGAAAAAGGATGGCCGTGACCTTTTTCAGTCACGACATGAATCACAACTGGCCCGCAATCACTTTCATCGCGCAGAGCAGAAAGTGTTGACACGAGTCGATCAAGATCATGTCCATCAACCGGACCGATATGCCGGAAGCCTAAAGTTTCGAAAAAGCTTGAAGGGCCGTTCGAACCTGTGCGCTTGGGTGTATCACGCAGTTCAGTGAGATGCGTTGAGAGCGCGCCGACCGCAGGTCCAATCGACATGCCATTATCATTCACGATGACAATCAAACGGCTTTTTTCCGCGCCCGCATGATTGAGCGCTTCATAGGCCATACCGCCTGTAATCGCGCCATCACCAATCACGGCGATCACATGATTACGCGCGCCTTTGAGATCACGCGCCACCGCCATACCGAGCCCAGCGGAAATTGAGGTTGAAGAATGTGCCGTGCCGAACGGATCATAGTCGCTCTCGCTGCGCTTGGTGAATCCGTAGAGACCGCCTTTTTTGCGGATGCTGCGCAAGGCTTTGCGGCGTCCGGTTAGAAGCTTATGCGGATAGGCTTGATGGCTCACATCCCAGATCAACCGGTCTTCCGGCGTGTTGAAAACGTGATGAAGCGCGACGGTCAGTTCAACGACACCAAGGCCAGCGCCGAAATGGCCGCCGGTTTCTGAAGCCGCCGAAATGATCTCGGCGCGGACTTCATCGGCCAGCCGGTTGAGATCGCGCTTTTCGAGGGCGCGGATGTCAGACGGTTCGACCAGACGGTCGAGGACGGGTGTCAACATATCCATACAAGAAACCGTAACATCCAATTGACAGTCAAACAACTCGGTCTGTTGCGCTTTTCCGCAACCCGCCCAAAAAGGCGTGGATCGCGGATGATTTCAGATCCTACTCCGCCGCCATCAGACCCGCGTCAGCGGCATCAAGGCGGTGGCGGATTTGGGTCACGATCAAGGATTTATCTGGCGCACAATTCTCGTAAGTCAGGCTCTCACCCGCGCGAACGGGCTTCAAAATCTTCGCGCCCTCGGCAAGGCCGAGCGGGATCGCTTTTGCAGCTTGCGCGTCCTGATGGGTCATGGCCCATGCGCGATATTGCGTCTCGCCAATCTTGCCGAGTGTTTCGCCCACTGCGAGATCGCGTTTGGCGAGTGTTGTGGCTTCGGCAACCGGACGATCAAGCGGCACCATATCGGCTTGTCCGTAAAGAACCGCGCGCGCTGCTGAAAGCGGTGCTTCAAGGCTTGTCAGATGGAAGGGACGGAAGAGGCAGAAATAGGGGCCTTTACCGACCTTCAAATCCGCCATGCGTTCGATCACACGCGCATTGTCTGATTCAACAACGCAGAACACGCCAGGAGCCACGCCTTTACCGGTCGAGTAATCAACGCGACCTTTACCGGCGAGTACGCCGCCATCGCGTTTCGGAATGAGAATATCCGCGAGTGTCTCGCGCGCAGCAGCGGGGCCGTGCATGCCCGGACGATCAGGAATAAGCCCTGTCGCATTGGCGATGGCGACCATTTCCACCATTGTTTTCGAACCATCGACAAATTCGACAAGCATGCGTGGATTCATATTTCGTGCGCGGGCTTCTTCTTCATAATCGGCAGGCACGGCATCAAATTTCAGCGGGTTATTCTTGCCCTTGCCGGCGCACACAATGTCGAGCCCCAAAGACTGAGCAAAGCCGATGAGTTCAATGGCCGCAGCGGGCTCATCCCCGGCCGCGCCTGTATAGATAATACCAGCCGAGCGCGCTTCGGCATGGAGATAACGGCCGATGGTGATGTCGGCTTCGACATTCATCATCACCATATGTTTGCCATTGCGAATGGCGGAAAGAGCGATGGAGGTGCCTGTATTCGGATTGCCCGTCGCGTCCAATATCGCATCGATCCGACCGGCTGCCGTCAAAGCCTCAATGTCATCGGTAATGGGTAACGCGCCCCGCTCGATGGCCGAATCGATAGCCGACGCGGTTTTCGCAGTAACAACCCGATCGCGCCGGTGGCCGACGCTCACCGCCATTTCAATCGCATTGGTGACATTGCGTACAGCAATGCCGCCCAATCTCATGCCCGGGATTCGGGACACTTGGACCGCGAGATCCGTCCCCATCTGACCGGCCCCGACCACGCCGAGAGTGACAGGCCGCCCCTCAGCCGCGCGACGGGTGAGATCGGCCAAGAGGGGAGAAACGCGTGCGATCATGTAAACCTATCCTGACGCTTATTACTGTCACTTTATATTAACAGTCGAAAGCGTGACGCAGACCCTATGCGCGAAGCCCCCCTCTCGGCAAGCCATGATTTTCGTAAATCGAGCGGTACAAAAGTTACCCTGTTCAAGGGCTTAGGGACTTAGCTTCGAACTCAAACAGGGAGCTGGGGAGAGCCCTGCCTTGGGAACTCTTCTGAGGTGTAATCGAGGCCGAAATAGGATAGAAAAAATAAAGACGAATCAATGCGTTCCGCACGATTACCTGCCAGGAAAATTCCTCAATGACCGATACCGACCGCCGCGACGAGGCTGCAGAAGCCTATGGAGCCGAATCCATCAAGGTTTTGAAGGGGTTAGACGCTGTCCGCAAACGCCCAGGGATGTATATTGGCGACACGGATGACGGCTCGGGCCTCCATCATATGGTCTATGAGGTCGTCGACAACGCGATTGACGAGGCGCTTGCGGGCCATGCCGACCTCGTAACCGTGACGCTCAATGCTGATGGCTCCGTGACGGTCACCGACAATGGTCGCGGCATTCCGACCGATATTCACCCCTCTGAAGGCGTTTCGACCGCCGAAGTGATCATGACGCAGCTTCATGCGGGCGGGAAATTTGACCAGAATTCCTACAAGGTTTCGGGCGGTCTTCATGGCGTCGGCGTGTCGGTTGTGAACGCGCTTTCCGAATGGTTGAAGCTTCGCATTTGGCGTGGCGGTCAAGAACACGCGATGAGTTTCACGCATGGCGTGGCAGACGCGCCGCTTGCGCTCATTGGTCCGGCGGATCGTCGCAATGGCACCGAAGTGACGTTCAAACCATCGGCTGAAACCTTCACCATGGTTGAATTTGATTACGCAACGCTTGAGCATCGTTTGCGTGAATTGGCCTTCTTAAATTCCGGGGTGCGCATTGTGTTGACCGATGCGCGTCGCTCGGAGGTCAAGCAAGAAGACATGGTTTATCAAGGCGGTTTGATTGCATTTACGCGTTTTCTTGATCGCGCGAAATCGCCGCTCATCAATGAGCCGATTTATGTTTCAACAGAGAAAGACGGCATCACGGTTGAAGTCGCGATGTGGTGGAATGATTCCTACCATGAAAATGTTTTGTGTTTCACCAACAACATCCCGCAGCGCGATGGCGGCACACATCTCGCCGGTTTCCGTGGCGCGCTTACGCGTCAAGTCACAAATTACGCCGAAGAGAGCGGCATCGCGAAGAAAGAGAAAGTGTCACTCACGGGCGATGATACGCGCGAGGGATTGACGGCAATTCTCTCGGTGAAAGTGCCGGACCCTAAATTTTCTTCGCAGACGAAAGACAAGCTCGTCTCCTCCGAAGTGCGTCCGGTTGTTGAAAGTGCGCTCGGTGAAGCGCTCGCGACATGGTTTGAAGAACATCCTTCAGATGCGCGCACGATCGTCGGCAAAGTGGTGGAAGCCGCTGCTGCGCGCGAAGCGGCTCGCAAAGCGCGCGAACTCACGCGGCGCAAAGGCGCTCTCGATGTTGCTAATCTTCCCGGCAAGCTTGCTGATTGTCAGGAACGTGATCCGGCGAATGCCGAAATCTTCATCGTCGAGGGTGACTCGGCCGGTGGTTCTGCGAAGCAAGGACGCAATCGCGAATATCAGGCGGTGTT
>RFZR01000146.1 GCA_009920595.1 Alphaproteobacteria bacterium
GTCACGCGCCACAATCGCTTCCATACCTGTGCCAACGAAAGGCGCGTCTGAACGCACAAGCGGCACCGCTTGGCGTTGCATGTTCGAACCCATCAGCGCACGGTTCGCGTCGTCATTTTCCAAGAACGGAATGAGTGCGGCTGCCACAGACACAAGCTGCTTCGGCGACACGTCCATATAATCGACGCGCTCGACCGGCACGACAATCACATCGCCCGCGTGACGAACGATGACGAGATCGTCGGTGAGCTTACCCTTGCCGTCGGTTGCAACGTTGGCTTGCGCGACATAGTGCTTCGACTCTTCGATCGCCGACATATAAATCACTTCATCCGTGATCTTGCCGTCCTTGATCTTGCGATAAGGGCTTTCAATAAAGCCGTATTTATTGACGCGCGCGAATGTCGCGAGCGAATTGATGAGACCGATATTCGGACCTTCCGGTGTTTCAATCGGGCAGATACGTCCATAATGCGTCGGGTGAACGTCGCGCACTTCGAAGCCTGCGCGTTCACGCGTAAGACCACCCGGGCCAAGCGCCGAGAGACGACGTTTATGCGTGATTTCAGACAGCGGATTGGTTTGATCCATGAATTGCGAGAGCTGCGAGGAGCCAAAGAATTCACGCACCGCCGCGGCAGCCGGTTTCGCATTGATCAAATCTTGCGGCATCACCGTGTCGATATCGACTGATGACATACGCTCCTTGATCGCGCGTTCCATACGCAACAGACCCAAACGATATTGATTTTCCATCAATTCGCCGACCGAACGCACGCGACGATTGCCGAGATTGTCGATGTCGTCGATTTCGCCACGGCCATCGCGCAATTCAACAAGCGCACGCACAACTTCAATGATGTCTTCGCGACGAAGCGTGCGATGCGTATCCGGCGCATCAAGCTCCATACGCATATTCATCTTCACGCGGCCCACCGCCGAGAGATCATAACGCTCAGGATCGAAGAAGAGCGATTGGAACATCGCTTCGGCTGTATCAATCGTCGGCGGTTCACCCGGACGCATGACGCGATAAATGTCGAACAAAGCTTCTTCGCGTGACGAGTTCTTATCCACCGCAAGCGTGTTGCGGATGTAGGGACCGATATTGACATGGTCGATATCAAGAACCGGAATTTCCTTGAGGCCTGCGTCAAGAAGCGACTTCAAAAGCTTGTCGGTGATTTCATCACCGGCTTCTGCATAGATTTCGCCGGTCTTCGGTGAAGCCAAATCTTCACCGATATATTGACCATAGAGATCTTCGTCCGTTGCGAGGAGCGCCTTCGTGCCCTTCTCGGCAATCATACGTGCTGAACGCTGCGTAAGCTTCTTGCCCGCTTCAAGAACAACCTGACCAGAATCGGCATCGATCAAATCATTGACCGCTTTCATGCCCTTCATGCGATCAGGATTGAACGGCACGCGCCACGCGTCTTTCGCGCGCTTGTAGGTGACCGTCTTGTAGAAGGTCGAAAGAATTTCTTCGCCATCAAGACCCAACGCATAAAGAAGCGTTGTCACCGGCAATTTGCGGCGACGGTCGATACGCGCATGAACAATGTCTTTCGCGTCAAATTCGATGTCGAGCCATGAGCCGCGATAAGGAATGATGCGCGCAGCAAACAACAATTTGCCTGACGAATGAGTCTTGCCCTTGTCGTGATCAAAGAACACGCCCGGTGAACGATGCATCTGCGAAACGATCACGCGTTCCGTGCCATTCACGATGAAGGTGCCGTTCGATGTCATGAGCGGCATATCGCCCATATAGACGTCTTGTTCTTTGATGTCCTTCACCGATTTCGCGCCGGTATCAACATCAATATCGAATACGATGAGACGCAACGTCACTTTGAGCGGCGCCGCATAGGTCATGCCGCGTTGACGGCATTCATCAACGTCATATTTCGGTGGTTCGAAAGTGAACTTCACAAATTCGAGAAGCGAAGCGCCCGAAAAATCCGAAATCGGAAAAACCGATTTGAAAACCGCTTGCAGGCCTTCTTCGATCCGGCCCCCTTTGGGTTCCTCAATCTGGAGAAACTGGTCATAGGAAGCTTTCTGAACCTCGATCAGGTTCGGCATGACCGCCACTTCGCGGATATGCCCGAAGAACTTGCGCACACGCTTCCGTCCGGTGAAGGTCTGAGCCATTTCGTTCCTCGCTCTCAAAAGGGATGCTGCGCTCAAGGCCCGATTTCGAGAATCGAAAGAGCCGTCGCAACCATCCGAGTCACATCGCCATCAACACTATGTCGGTTTTAAGATCCTACCCCTGACCTCACCGACACGAAGACGATCCCGGAGACAATCGAGTCCCCGGGACCGTATAATTTACTTCGAAGAAAATCGAAGAACCCGCATCATCGCGGACTCTCGATTACTTGAGCTCGACCTTTGCGCCGACCTTCTCAAGGGTGTCCTTGATCTTCTTGGCATCGTCCTTCGACACGCCTTCCTTAAGCGGCTTCGGCGCGCCTTCCACGAGGTCCTTGGCTTCCTTGAGGCCGAGACCTGTGATCGCACGAACTTCCTTAATCACTTCGATCTTCTTGTCGCCTGAAGCGGCAAGAATGACGGTGAATTCGGTTTGCTCTTCAGCAGCGGCAGCCGCGCCACCACCAGCAGCTGGTGCTGCCGCAACGGCAACAGCGGCCGCAGCGGAAACGCCCCACTTCTCTTCGAGAAGCTTTGCAAGTTCAGCCGCTTCGAGAACGGTGAGCGACGAGAGTTCGTCAACGAGCTTGTTGAGATCAGCCATGTTAGTTTCCTTATAAAATGAGGTTCGAACCGTTGTTGTTTATGAAGTGGCCTTAAGCCGCATCTCTGTTGGCATAGGCTCCGAACACGCGGGCGAGCTTTGCCGCCGGTGCTGTCGAGAGCTGAGCGAGTTTCGTTGCCGGGGCCTGAACCAGGCCGACAAGCTTCGCGCGCAACTCGTCGAGTGACGGCATCGTGGCGAGCGCCTTGACACCATTCACATTCAGAGCGGTCTGGCCCATCGCTCCGCCAAGAATGACAAGCTTGTCATTGGTCTTGGAGAAATCGACGGCGACCTTCGCGGCCGCGACGGGATCGCTTGAATAAGCGAGCAGGGTCGGACCCTTCAAAAGGGTACCGATCGACGCGACCTGCGTGCCTTCAAGAGCAATTTTGGCAAGGCGGTTTTTCGCGACCTTCACTTGGGCGCCTTGGGCAGCCATCCGCTTGCGCAGATCCTGCATTTCGGCGACCGTGAGGCCGGCATAGTGAGCAACGACAACGACGCTGGTGGAACGTCTGTCCCCGAAGCGTCCCGGCTTGAGGCCGGCGCCCGGTAAGGTTCGAACCGCTATACGGGCAAAGCCCGGATTCGGTCGTCCCCGTCTGTGCAGGTCCATTCGATTTAAGGGCGATCCGGGGATCGACCCACCTGCAGTCTCGGACAGGATAAAGCCAGCACAAACAAGGGGTTGCCCCCTTGCCTTGCCGGCTTATCGATCACATAAATCTGATCTGGGATCAGATCCACGCGGTTTCCATGATTTCGTTGCCGAAACCACTCATCACGCTTATCGAGCGGCTTCATTAGCCGCGTTTGCCCCTATTGTGAAGCCCCCTATCCATTTTTTTCGCGTGACCGGCCAAAACAAAAAGCCCCGGATCGCTCCGGGGCTTTTGGAATTTGGTTGAGGGTGAGCCTCTTAAGCGTTGTTGACGCTTGAAATATCGACCTTTACGCCCGGGCCCATGGTCGAGGAGATCGCCATGCGCTCCATATAGGTGCCCTTCGAGCCCTGCGGCTTGGCCTTGGAGACCGAGTCCACAAAAGCGCGGATGTTTTCGGCGAGCTTTTCAGCCGAGAACGAGGCCTTGCCGACGCCTGCGTGGACGATACCAGCCTTCTCGACGCGAAACTCGACCGAGCCACCCTTGGCCGCGGCCACCGCATTGGCGATGTCCATGGTCACGGTGCCGACCTTCGGGTTTGGCATCATGCCGCGCGGGCCGAGGACCTTACCGAGACGACCGACGAGCGGCATCATGTCAGGGGTCGCGATGCAGCGATCGAAATCGATCGTGCCGCCATTGACGATCTCGACGAGATCTTCCGCGCCGACAACATCAGCGCCCGCTTTCTTGGCTTCTTCCGCCTTCGCGCCACGGGCGAACACGCCCACGCGCAATGTGCGGCCCGAACCATTCGGCAACACGCAGACGCCACGGACCATCTGGTCCGCGTGACGCGGGTCAACGCCGAGATTCATCGCGACTTCGATGGTCTCGTCGAATTTGGTCTTCGCGCGATCCTTGACGAGCTTGATGGCTTCGTCGAGCGGATAAAGCTTTGTGCGATCAATGCCTTCGACGGCTTTGTTCATTCTTTTTGAGTGCGCCATGATCCCTTACTCCACAATCTCGAGGCCCATGGAGCGGGCCGATCCGGTGATCATTGCGGCGGCGGCTTCGACCGTCGAGCAGTTGAGATCGGGCATTTTCTGCTTTGCGATCTCGTTGATCTGCTTTGTGGTGATTTTGCCGATAAAGCCGCGACCGGTGGTCTTGTGACCGGACTGGATGCCAGAAGCCTTCTTCAAGAAGAAGGACACAGGCGGCAGCTTGGTTTCGAAAGTGAAGGAGCGGTCCTGATAGGCGGTGATGATCACCGGGATCGGGGTGCCCTTTTCCATCTGCGCGGTCTTGGCGTTAAACGCCTTGCAGAATTCCATGATGTTCAAGCCACGCTGACCGAGCGCGGGGCCAATCGGCGGCGACGGGTTCGCGGCGCCTGCCGGAACCTGAAGCTTTACATAGCCGGCAATCTTCTTTGCCATTCCCATTCTCCAAACAAAGCCGATTGGGCCCAAAAAGGCCCGCGCGGCGGTTTATGGTCCGTGGTTCGGGTTTATGTCACAGAGCCGGCAAGCCCGATGAACCCCCTCCC
>RFZR01000147.1 GCA_009920595.1 Alphaproteobacteria bacterium
ACGACGACTTCGCTTTCGATCCCGTAAAGGGCTTGCCAGAGCATTTGCCGCAAGGCGAAGTCATGCTCTGGCAAGGCTCGCCTCACTGGCAGTCACTCGCGCTGCGCGCTTTCCACATCCGTAAAGTGGCGATCTATTTCGCCATTCTTGCGGCGGCGCAAAGCGTGTTCCGATTTGCCGATGGCGCGGCAGCGGGCGATGCGTTGAAGCCTTTCATTTGGTATTCAATCCTCGCTTTGCTTTCGATTGCGATTTTGGCGGGCCTTGCCTGGCTCTCCGCGCGCACGACGATCTACACAATTACGTCCAAACGCGTGGTGATGCGGATTGGTATGGCTTTGCCTCTCACGCTCAATCTTCCCTATTCGAAAATCGAAAGCGCCGATTTGCGACTCTATCGCGATGGTACCGGCGATTTGCCGCTCATGCTTTCGAAAGAGGATCGGATTGCGTGGGCTGTATTATGGCCCCACGCGCGCCCCTTCCGCTTCAGCCACCCTGAACCGATGCTGCGCGCGGTTCCGGATGCTGAACAAGTCGGAGCCTGCCTTGCATCGGCTTTGCAAGGCCTGCCCCAAAGCCCAATGAAATCACCAAAGAGTGCTGTGCGCTTCGCGCCCCATATTGTGACGGCTTAAGAGATGATGGACAGAACCGTAACCGATATCCGCTTCCCGAAAATGCCTCTTTTCGGCGTGGCTGCGCTTGTGGTCATCACAATCGCATCGGTTGCGGTTCAACGTCTGTCATCACTGCCTGCTCCTTCCCCAACTGCGTCTCTCCCTGTGATCGAGACACGACTTTTGACTTTTGAAGATTCGAATGACGGCAGTGTGATCATCCGTGATGCGAATGATCATGCGCTGATCGCGATTGCCGAACCTGGCACAAATGGTTTTCTTCGCGGAACATTACGCGGCCTTATGCGCACGCGTTCACGTGAATCGATTGATCTTTTAGCGCCCTTCCGTTTGTCGAAGCTCGGCAATGGCGCGCTCATGCTGATCGATGAAACCAATAATGTGACGCTCAATCTTGATGCGTTTGGCCACACCAATGCGGATACATTCCGCGCCTTTCTTACCAAAGCTGAATGAGGATCATGATGCTCTCGCCGCTTTTCAAAAATGTCCATGAAGATGTGATGTGTACTGTGCGCGTTGTGAATACTTTTGAAAGCCTCGCCGCCCATGTCGAGCTTGATGGTGACGTCACCGTCGGGCCTGGTGATGAAGTTCTCGTTCATGGCGCCGAAATTCGTGTGCCCTATGGCGAAACGCATGAAGAACGCCGCAAAGCGACAATCAAACGCGCAACATGGTTTGAGCAGGCGTGGGTCCGGATGACCGGCGATCTAGAATATATGGAATTATTGGAATTCAGCTTCTCGGGAGAAGACCTATGACAATCGAACGGCTTGGCATTTCCGCGAAGGACACACTCCGTAAAGCGCAGGAATCAACAGTTCTCTTGCTGAAATGCAATCCGATCCCAATAGGCTCCATTTCAAGCGCAATGCTGAATGGGACAAAGTCACGCTTGAGGATTTGCCCGAGGGTTTACGCAAAGAATTCGTCGATTTTCTTGTCTCATCATTGACGGCGGAATTTTCTGGTTGTGTGCTTTATTCCGAGATGCGCAAGCGCGGCACCAATCCCGATATGTGCGAATTGTTCCGCTTGATGGCGCGTGATGAATCTCGCCATGCGGGTTTCATCAATGACACGTTGAAAGACTTCAATATCGGTGTGGATCTTGGCTTTTTAACAAAGACCAAGAAATATACTTATTTCCAACCGAAATTCATTTTCTACGCGACCTATCTTTCTGAGAAGATCGGTTATGCGCGCTACATCACGATCTTCCGCCATTTGCAGGCGAACCCAGACAAGCGCTTCCATCCGATTTTCAAATGGTTCGAAGAATGGTGCAATGACGAGTTCCGTCATGGCGAGGCCTTTGCACTTCTCATGCGCGCGAACCCGCATCTTTTGTCGGGCCTCAACAAATATTGGGTGAAGTTCTTCCTGTTAGCCGTCTTTGCAACCATGTATGTGCGCGATCATCAGCGCCCACATTTCCATAAAGCGCTCGGCGTTGATACAGATTGGTATGGTCACCGCGTGTTTGAAATCACGACCGCGATTTCACGCCAAACCTTCCCGCTCGAAATCGATATTGATCATCCGTCCTTCTTCCCGCTGTTGCGCCAACTTGTGAAGATCACGGAGCAAGCGAGCGAGGCGAAAGCGCAAGGCGGTGTGTCGGCATTCATCAGCAAAGTGACAACGCCGATCAAAGCTGGTTTCACCATTCTGCGCCTCTTCATGATTCCGACGAAGAAGAATGAATTGAAACCCGACATTCGTCTTGTGCCAACCTGGTAATCGATGAAAGCGAAGTGACTGCGCTCATGGCTTATCTCGTCCCCGCTGTCTTCGCCCTCTTTCTCTGGTGGTTCACCACCGGGGCGATTTTCTTTTTGGACAGTCGGCCGCTTCATACATTCAAATGGAGCATGATGGGCGGCACCGTGATGCTTGGCCTTGCGGTGTGGGCGGTTCATCTCACCGCGCAACAAACAGACTCAACAAGCGCCTATCTCGCCTTCTCTGCGGGATTGATTGCCTGGGGGTGGCAAGAGTTGAGCCTTTATACAGGCTATGTGACAGGCCCGCGTAAAATTCGGTGTGCGGAGGGCTGTTCGGGCCTCAAACATTTCGGCCATGCGATTGCCGCCAATCTCTGGCATGAAATAGCAATCATCGTCGTCGCAGCGATCATCTGGTTCATCGTTAAAGATCAACCGAATTGGACCGGCTTTTACACTTATGTGACTTTGTGGGGCATGCATCTTTCCGCACGGCTCAATGTATTTTTGGGCGTGCGCAATGTGAGTGTGGAATTTGTGCCGCCTCACATGGAAGTTTTGAAAAGCTTTCTCACGGAAAAGCCGATGAATATGCTTTTCCCCGTCTCCGTCACGATTGCAACCATCGGGGTGATTTGTCTCGTGGGTCGCGCGGCGGATGCGACGAGCGATTACGCGATCACAAGCTATTCGCTTCTCGCCGCGATTATGGGCCTCGCTCTGGTCGAGCATTGGATGCTTGTGATCCCCTTCTCGGTACAAAAACTTTGGAGCTGGAGCCTGCCGCGCCCCACACTTGATCTACCCCAAAGACGGCACCCTGAAGATCACCATGAATTTGCCGCAGTTTCGGCACACGTCCCGGCCGCGCATGACGGCCATAATTGTCAAAGTCTAAAAAGCGGAACTCGATAATGGACTATAATTCTTTTTTCCAATCGAAAATCGATGAATTGAAAACGGAGGGCCGCTATCGCGTCTTTGCGACATTAGAGCGCAAGGCCGGATCCTTCCCGACTGCGGGACATCATGGCGCATCTGCGACAAAGCCGATCACTGTCTGGTGCTCGAATGATTATCTCGGCATGGGTCAAAATCCGTCAGTACTCAAAGCCATGCATGAGGCGGTCGATCTTTGTGGCGCAGGCGCGGGCGGCACACGAAATATTTCCGGCACCAACCGCTTCCATGTCGAATTGGAGCAGGAATTGGCGGATCTTCATGGCAAAGAATCAGCACTGCTTTTCACCTCGGGTTATGTGTCGAATTGGGCGGCGCTGGGCACACTTGCAAGCATGATCCCTGATTGCATTGTGTTGTCGGATGCGGGCAATCACGCCTCGATGATCGAAGGCATTCGCCATTCACGTGCTGAACGTCATGTCTTCAAACATAATGATGTCGTCGATCTTGAGCGTATCCTCAAAACTCTTGATCCCAAACGCCCTAAGCTCATCGCCTTTGAAAGCGTCTATTCAATGGACGGCGATCTCGGACCGATCAAAGAGATTTGCGATCTCGCCGACAAATATGGCGCGATGACCTATCTCGATGAAGTTCATGCCGTGGGCATGTATGGTCCGCGCGGTGGCGGCATTGCAGAACGCGAAGGCTTGATGGATCGCGTCACTGTGATCGAAGGCACGCTTGGCAAAGCCTTCGGTGTGGTGGGCGGCTATATCACCGGCTCAGCGCCGCTTGTTGATTTTGTCAGAAGCTTTGCCTCGGGCTTCATCTTCACAACCTCTTTGCCACCCGCCTGTGCGGCGGCGGCGGCGGCTTCGATCAGACATTTGAAAAACAGCGAGGCGGAACGCTTAGGCCAGCGCGACCGCGTGGCAAAGCTCCGTAAAAAGCTTGATGCAGCGGGGGTGCCCTATTTGCGGAATGAGAGCCATATTGTGCCGGTGATGGTTGGCGACGCGAAGAAATGCAAATGGATCAGTGATATTTTGCTCGAATCCTATGGCATCTATATCCAGCCGATCAATTATCCCACGGTGCCGCGCGGTACAGAGCGGTTGCGCATCACACCGACGCCCCTTCACACAGACGCGGATATTGATCATCTCGTGGGCGCTTTATCGAACCTCTGGTCGCAATGCGCTTTGGCCCGCGCCGTGGCGTAACGCCGCGTGGATGATCCTGCTTTGGCAGGAGCGCGTATCTCCCCCATGAAACGGGAAACGCGCTCCATGACTTTCTATGTATTGCTCTGGGCCATTGCTTTCGCCCTCCTCCTGATTATCGACATGGTCTGGCTCATGTGGCTCGGCCGTGGCTTTTATGTCGAAGAAATCGGCAGTTTGCTGCTTGAGCAACCCAATCTCATCGCCGCCTTCGCCTTCTATGCGCTCTACATCGCCGGGCTTGTCTATCTCGTGATCGCGCCGGCAGCTGAAGCTGACTCGGTTATGAAAGCGGTCATCTCGGGGGCTGTGTTCGGTCTCGTCGCTTATGCGACCTATGATTTGACCAATCTCGCGGTGATGAAGGGCTTCACACTCAAAATCGCTCTGATCGATATGGTCTGGGGCATGGCGCTCTCAGCGG
>RFZR01000148.1 GCA_009920595.1 Alphaproteobacteria bacterium
CGTCTCATGATGTCGCGCGAAAAAGAAAAGCTTGAGCGCGCGCTTGGCGGTATTCGTGAGATGGGCGGCACGCCCGATCTCATTTTCGTGATCGACACGAATAAAGAACAGCTCGCTATTCAAGAAGCGCGTCGTCTCAACATTCCGGTTGCCGCTGTGATTGATACGAATTGCGATCCGGATGGCATCACCTTCCCGATCCCGGGCAATGATGACGCGGGTCGTGCGATTGCGCTTTATTGCGATCTCATCGCCCGTGCGGCGATTGATGGTATTTCACGCGGTCAGGGTTCGGTCGGCATTGATCTCGGTGCCTCTGAAAAGCCTGTCGTTGAAGTTCTTCCGGTTGAAGCGCCTGCTTATTCGGGTGAAGCTTTCGAACGTTTGGCCGCTCCTCGTGGCGCGCCGGACGATTTGAAGAAGATTTCCGGTATCGGCCCGCAGCTTGAGCAAAAGCTCAATGAAGCGGGTGTGTATCATTACTGGCAAATCGCTGCTTTGAATGATGCTGATACATCATCGCTTGATCGTGATTTGAAGCTCAATGGCCGTATCGGTCGTGATGGCTGGATCGCGTCAGCGCGCAATCTGATTGAAGCGGCCTGATTTTTGTCATGCCGTTGACGCATCCTTTCTTAAGGGTGCGGTTCTAGACAACAGGACGGCGAAAACATTTTCGCCGTTCTTTCCTTATGAATGTGAAAGGATCGAACCGATGGCTGCGATTACCGCTGCGATGGTCAAGGAACTGCGCGAAACTTCAGGCGCGGGCATGATGGATTGTAAAGCCGCATTGGAAGCCAATGATGGCAATATCGAAGCGGCTGTGGATTGGCTGCGTAAAAAAGGTCTTTCGAAAGCCGCGAAAAAGTCGGGTCGTGTTGCGGCTGAAGGTTTGATTGGTTTGAAAGTCGACGGCAAGAAAGGCGTTCTCGTTGAAGTGAATTCCGAGACCGACTTCGTTGCACGTAATGATGCGTTCCAAGCGCTTGTTCGTTCCATCGCAACTGTAGCGCATAGTGCGGGTAGCGATGTTGAAAAAATCTCGAACGCTTCTCATCCCGCAGGTGGCACAGTCGCTGAAGCGATCCAGAATGCGATTGCAACAATCGGCGAAAACATGACCTTGCGTCGTGCCGCTGATGTGACTGTATCTGAAGGTGTTGTCGGCGCTTATCTTCACACATCGATTGCCGATGGGCTTGGCAAAATCGGCGTTCTCGTTGGATTGAAATCATCGGGCAAAGCCGATGAGCTTGCCGCTCTTGGCCGTCAGATCGCCATGCATGTTGCAGCAACCAATCCACTTGCACTCGATGCGTCGGGCCTTGATCCGGCAACGGTTGCACGCGAGAAGGCCGTTCTTGCGGACAAGAATGCCGGCAAGCCCGCCAATGTTCTCGAGAAGATTATCGAGAGCGGTTTGAAGACCTATTACAAAGAAGTCTGCTTGCTCGAGCAAGCCTATATCCACGATCCCTCGAAGACGGTTGGCCAAGCCGTGAAGGACGCCGCCGGTAAGGTCGGCGCACCGGTCGAATTGACCGCCTTCGTGCGTTATGCGCTCGGCGAGGGGATCGAGAAACAGGAAAGCGATTTCGCCGCCGAAGTGGCGGCAGCCTCCGGTGTAAAAGCCTGAGGAAATCAAAGATAAGAGCGGCGCTTCGGCGCCGCTTTTTTTATGATGGCCGAGAGAATCGGGAGAGCGGCTCATGACAAAAATTAAACGTGTCCTCGTAAAATTGTCGGGCGAGGCTTTGATCGCTTCAGACGGATATTGGCTCAATCCCGCAACACTCTCGCGCCTTGCCGCCGATCTCGCTGCGGCCTCTCACTCCGGTTACGAAATCGCGGTTGTGATCGGAGGCGGTAACATCATTCGCGGTGCAAAAGTGGGTGCTGCCGGTTGGATCGATCGCGCCACCGCCGACTCCATGGGGATGCTCGCGACGATTATGAATTCCATTGCGCTTGAAGGTGCGATTGAAGCGCAAGGGGCTTCTGCGCGGACATTGTCCGCAGTTGCGGTTCCAACAATCTGCGAAACCTATGCAAGACAGCTCGCGTCGCATCTCATCTCGAAGAAGCGGATTGTCGTGCTTGCTGGCGGCACGGGTAGCCCTTTCTTCACAACCGATACGGCTGCGGTGCTTCGCGCCGTTGAATTGAAATGCGATGCGGTTTTGAAAGCCACCCAGGTTGATGGTGTTTACACCGCCGATCCGAACAAAGATCCGACTGCGACGCGGTTTGACACGCTTACCCATGATGAAGCGATTGCGCGTGATTTAAAGATAATGGACACGGCCGCTTTTGCGTTGGCGCGCGAAAATCGGTTAAACATTCTCGTCGGCTCTGCCCACAGGGAAGGGGCGATTACGGCAATCCTTCGCGGAGAAGCAAAATCTACGCTTGTGACCCCGTGAGCGATCTCCCGTCTTGAATGCCCGCCCGTGAGGGCGTATGCCGCACTTTATCCAGAAATACGGAAACCGGTTCCATGAGTGCCACTTTCGACCTCAATGACATTAAGCGCCGCATGCAGGCGTCGATTGCGTCCTATAAGCATGATCTCGGTGGGTTACGCACCGGACGTGCGTCTGCGAGCTTGCTCGATCCCATTCAGGTTGAAGCCTATGGGTCGCTGATGCCGCTTAATCAGGTGGCGACGGTCACGGTGCCTGAGCCGCGGATGTTGTCGGTCCAAGTGTGGGACAAGAGCATGGCGCTTGCTGTTGATAAAGCGATCCGTGAATCGAGTCTCGGCCTTAACCCGCAGACCGAAGGGCAGGTCATCCGGATCCGTATTCCTGAGCTTAATGAGCAGCGCCGTAAGGAAATGGTCAAAGTTGCGCATAAATACGCAGAAGAAGCGCGCGTGGCGGTTCGCCATATTCGCCGGGATGGTCTCGACCTTTTGAAAAAACTCGAAAAAGATGGCAAACTCAGCGAAGACGATGCGGCGCGGCAGTCAGAACAAGTTCAAAAAGCCACTGATCAATCGGTGAGTGAAATAGATCAAATTCTGGCGGCTAAAGAAAAGGAAATCATGCAAGTCTAAACGGCCGATCCTTGTGCGGCCACAATGTCTGAGAATGACATCAAGCAAATCCGGCCCTTACTCGCGATTATTCATGACAAGTTTGATTCCCGATCTCATTCCCAAACATGTCGCCATCATCATGGATGGCAATGGCCGTTGGGCGTCGCAGCGCGGTTTACCGCGTTTTGAAGGCCATCGGCGAGGGGTCGAGGCACTTCGTCGTACCATTCGTGCCGCCGAAGAACTCGGAATTCGTTATCTAACAGTTTATAGTTTCTCGTCCGAGAATTGGAAACGTCCAGCGGCTGAAGTCAGCGATCTCATGGGATTATTGCGCCGTTTCATTCGCAATGATCTCGCCGAACTTCATGCGCGCAATATTCGCATTCGCGTCATTGGTGTGAAAGAAGGCTTAGCGCCTGACATCGTCGCTTTGCTCGATGAGTCAGAACATCTCACGCAATCGAATACAGGCCTGACTTTCGTCGTTGCGTTTAACTATGGCGCTCGTCGTGAAATTACTGATGCGGCGCGTTTGATTGCTGAAGCGGTAAAAGCTGGGCAATTAGATCCTCAGGCAATAGATGAAAAACTTTTTGCATCTTATTTGAATACAGATGGAATTCCTGATCCTGAACTTGTTATTCGGACATCTGGAGAACAACGTCTTTCGAACTTCCTTTTGTGGCAGGCTTCTTATTCCGAATTTGTGTTCACCGCCGGACATTGGCCGGATTTCGGTCGCGAGTCTTTGGTGGAAGCGTTGCTCCACTACCAATCTCGTGATCGGCGCTTTGGCGGTTTGAGTTCTGCGATTGGCGGTGTTCGGTGAGCGAGCCTGGTCCGAGGTCTACTCCCGAAGGCGCCGAGAGGCCTGCTCGTGGGGCTTCTGAGTTGGCAGCTCGAGTTTTATCATCTCTGGCCTTAGCTGGCTTGGCACTTGTAAGCGCGTGGTTTGGCGGCCTCGTTTTGGTCATTGTTTGGCTGGTTGCAGCGATCGCTGTGTTGCGGGAATGGTTCGGCCTCATCGGTGTTCCGAGAAATGCGCTGACAGCGTTCTGGATCTTTGGCTCAGCGAGCATCATTCTCTCAGCCTTTTCGGATCAGATTTTTGGATTTGATTCCTATTCGATGATCATCCCTGCCGTGGTGGGTTCGGTTGTTCTTGGGGGTGTTGCCAGGTTTAGGGGTGCGCCTTCGATATGGACGGCAGTTGGCCCTGTTTACGCAGCAATTGTCGTGCTCGCGCCGCTTTGGCTTCGTGCACGTGAGCCGGATGGCTTGGTGGCCTTACTCTGGCTCTTTCTCGTTGTGTGGATTTCGGACATTGGCGCATTCTTCATTGGTCGCCGAATTGGCGGACCAAAATTATGGCCGGCAGTCAGTCCGAAAAAGACGTGGTCGGGGCTTTTCGGCGGTTTGTTTTTTGGAACGCTCCTCGCTTCAGGATTTGTGCTGTTGGATCGGATGCTCATTGGCCCGGTTTTCGTTGGTGGCGCTGCGCTTTTCGCTCTCACGCTTGCCACGTCTTTGGTGTCCGAACTCGGCGACCTGTTTGAGTCGGCGATGAAGCGGCATTTTGGCGCGAAAGATTCAGGGCAGATCATTCCCGGGCATGGGGGAATTATGGATCGGCTCGATTCCTTTGTCTCTGCAGGTCTTTTTGCGGTGATTATGCTCGATCTCTTTGGTTTTTGAGCATTTTTCTCGATATCAAGATTGTTCTTGCCGCATCTTCGCCGTATTGATCACGCACCTGCAGGTGGCGTTTTCATTCGCTCCTCTTTGTTTCTGAATTCAAGGATCGATAATGCCCATCTCCGAAATCCCTAT
>RFZR01000149.1 GCA_009920595.1 Alphaproteobacteria bacterium
AGAGCGTCTTGCGAAGCTCGCAGGCGGCGTCGCGGTGATCCGCGTCGGCGGTGCGACAGAAGTCGAAGTGAAAGAAAAGAAGGACCGCGTTGATGACGCCTTGAACGCAACCCGCGCTGCCGTTGAAGAAGGCATCGTCCCGGGCGGCGGCACAGCGCTTCTTCGTGCGAAGGCTGCGGTGCAGGCGTTGAAGAGCAAGAATGATGACGTGCAAGCGGGCATCAATATTGTTCTCAAGGCGCTCGAAGCCCCGATCCGTCAGATCGTCGAGAATGCTGGCGTTGAAGGCTCAATCGTCGTCAACAAGATCCTCGAGAACAAGTCGCAGACCTATGGCTTCAACGCCCAGTCCGAGCAATATGTCGATATGCTCGAAGCCGGTATTGTTGACCCTGCAAAGGTTGTTCGCACAGCTTTGCAGGATGCGTCGTCAGTCGCCGGTCTCTTGATCACGACCGAAGCGATGATCGCCGAATTGCCGAAGGATAAGCCTGCCATGCCGATGGGCGGCCCAGGCGGCGGCATGGGCGGCGGCATGGACTTCTGAAGAAGTCCATCTGCACTAAATCAGAAAGGGCGCACTTCGGTGCGCCCTTTTTTGTTAGACTCTAAAAAACGTCAGCCCATCGCCCGCTGCACATTCTCAAAAAATTGCCGTGTTGATTGCTCGAAAGAGAATTGCGAAGCGAAAGCCCGCGCATCGGGGCGTGACAAATGAAGCGCCTGACGCGCGGCCACCGCGAGATCCTCGTGAAGAACCGCTGATCCAGCATCCGCCACATCGCGAATGAGCCCTGCACCCGGAAAGGCAGCAATCGGAAGCCCCGATGCCAACGCTTCTAGCAACACAAGACCAAAAGTTTCCGTGCGGCTCGGGAAAACAAAAACATCTGCTGATGCATAAACCCGTGCGAGGTCCTCACCAAATTGTGCGCCAAGAAAATGCGCATCCGGATAGGCGGCTTGTAAAGACGCGCGGTCGGGACCGTCACCGACAATCACTTTCGAACCCTCAAGATCGAGCTTGAGAAAGGCTTCCAAATTTTTTTCGACCGCCAGCCGCGCGACACAGAGATAGATAGGGCCCGGCAAATCGAGAACAGACTCATCGCGTGGTCGAAACAAATTCGTGTCCACACCACGTGACCAGAGCATCAAACGGTTAAATCCCTTTTCGCGCAATTCGCTGCCCAATGCTTCGGTGGCCACCATCGTGCCATCGCCGCTGTTATGAAATTTTCTGAGAAGCGCATAAGTCAAAGGTTCGGGCACGGGCAACCGCGCGCGCAGATATTGCGGATAGCGTGTGTGATAGCAGGTGGTGAAAGACAGATTGCGCTGACGGCAAGCGCGACGCGCGAGAAGACCGAGTGGCCCTTCTGTCGCAAGATGAACGGCATCAGGCTTTGCCGCATCGATCAAATCATTCAGAATTTTCGGACGCGCGAGAGAGAGACGAATTTCAGCATAGCCGGGCATCGGCACGGTGCGGAATTGTTCGGGCGTTATGAAGACAATCTCTTCACCCAGACGGCGAGCTTCCGCTTCGAGCTGTTCGAGTGATCTGACAACACCATTGACTTGCGGATGCCAAGCATCGGTAACAACGAGAACGCGCATCAGGCCGCCGATCGCAACTCTTCTAGCTCATCGTCTAGCATTGTTTCAACCGCGCGCAAAGAGGTCCAGCGCATCAATTCAATCGCGCCATCAAATCCTTCGACAAGCGCCGAACAGGAATCAACCCAATCACCTGTATTCAGATAGAGATACTCATCCATCTCACGGATCACCGGCGCGTGAATATGACCACATACAACGCCATGCACATCGAATTTGCGGGCGTCATTCACGACCGCTTTTTCAAAAGCGCCGATGAAATTCACCGCGCGTTTGACCTTCTGTTTGCTCCATCCGGAGAAGGACCAATAAGGCAAACCCAGACGACGACGTACCCAACCAATAGTGATGTTCAATCCAATGGCGATGTCATACGCCCAGTCACCAAGATGGGCGAGCCATTTCACATTATTCACAACGACATCGAATTTATCCCCGTGCAAAATCAAAAGCCGCTTACCATCGGCCGTTTCATGCACAATCTCTTCATGAATTTCGACGCCGCCGAAATTTTGACCGACATAATCACGCAAAAACTCATCATGATTGCCGGGAATATAAACGATGCGGCATCCTTTACGGACGCGACGTAACAATTTTTGTATCACATCATTATGCGCCTGCGGCCAGTACCATCCAGCTTTTAGACGCCACCCGTCGATGATATCGCCGACAAGATAAATTGTTTCCGCCTCGATATGTTTTAGAAAATCAAGAAGCAGATCGGCTTGGCAGGCTTTGGTTCCCAAATGAATATCCGACAAAAACAAAGTCCGGACGCGCTTAACGGCGTTTTGAGTCACGCGGATACTCCCTGACGAATGGCTCTTTCCTAACGCCAAATTTCTGATTTCTTTGACGGGATGATGACACTTTCATAGACGCGCGAACCTACCCATTCGGATCACTACGAAGGCTCAGCTTGACCAATTTGTTTGGAAATCTCCAAAGAGCGTGATCCCGCCGCAGGCGAAAACCGTCTGACCCGTGATATAATTGGCATCGGCCGAGGCCAAAAAGGCGTAAACACCCGCAACATCCTCGGGCGTAGCCACGCGTCGCATCGGAATATGATTTTCAACGACGCTGACCGCTTTGGGATCATGCCGCCACGCATCATTCAAACTTGTCGAGACGGCCCCTGGACCAACCGCATTCACCCGGATGCCACGATCCGCATATTCAAGCGCCAAAGTGCGTGTGAGATTGGAGAGGCCGCCCTTGCTGATCGAATAGGCTAAGAAACTGGGCTTGGGAATCAACTCATGGACACTTGTTGTGTTGATGATCGATCCGCCACCCTCGCGGGAGAGAAAATGCGCAATCGCTTTTTCCGAGGCATAGGCAGCACCCATCAGATTGACCGCAACAATTTTCTCAAAGGTTGCCGCGTCAAATCCGTTGCCTGGAGTCTCGGCTTGAATGCCCGCATTATTGATCAAACAATCCAAGCGACCTGCTTCTTTTACGGCCATGTCAATCGCGTGATGGATCGACGCACGATCAGACACATCGGCAGCAATGATGCGATGGGCGTTGGCATCAAAACCATTCTTCGCACTGATCGCCTTCAGGCTTTCAAGTGTGAGCGCGGCTTCTTCATCATCGCGAAAATGATTGATGATGATGACGGCGCCCTCAGCCGCAAAACGTTCAGCCACCGCACGACCAATACCGCGCGAGCCGCCAGTGATGAAACTGCGAAGACCATGAAGACGTGCGTGAACCATGACGATGACGACCTTGTTATGAAGAGACTCTTGCACCACGCTGACGCGATGCAGAGCGTAGGAATAAAGAGAGCCGATAGACAAGAAGCGCAGCAAGCACAAGGCCTAAAAGAAGCGGCCAGAAGATATCCCGCTTCACAAGCCACCAATAGTGAATGATCCCCAAAATGGCGATGGGATAAATAAGCTTATGAAGGCGTGCCCACGCCTTTCCCCCCATGCGCAGCACCCAAGCGCGTGTCGATGTGACCGCAAGAGGAATCATCAAAAGGAAAGCGAGAAAGCCAACAAGAATAAAAGGACGTTTTGCAATTTCACGCGCCATATCAGAAAGATCAAAGAGGCGATCAAAGCCAAGATAAGCAAAAAAATGAAGACACACATAATAAAACGCGAATAAGCCCAGCATGCGACGTAATTTGATTGCATCATTCCATTTTGTCAGTCGTCGCAAAGGGGTTATAGCGAGTGTGAGCAAGAGAGAATAAATGCTCCAATCACCTGTATGATGCAAAATCGCTTCTGCAGGATTAGCGCCCAGCATGAGCGGATCAAAGAGAATTGCATAACTAATCAAGAGCGAGGGAAGGAGTAAAAAACAGAAAAGAAGCGGCTTCGTTACGCCAATAAATGACCGCGACGGCATAAAAAATGAGTGAGGCGCGGTCACATTCATGAGCTTAATAAAATTTCGTAAGATCCATGCCCGAATAAAGCGACGCGACTTGCTCACCATATCCATTGAACGGTTCGGTATCGTGATTGGCAAAAAATCCAGGCAGACGTCTTTCGCGCTTTTGACTCCATCGCGGATGATCAACCGCCGGATTCACATTGGAATAAAATCCATATTCATTTGGTGCGGCGCTGTTCCATGCGGTTTTTGGTTCATCGGCAACAAGATCAATCCTCACAATCGATTTGGCACTTTTGAAACCATATTTCCACGGCACAACAATGCGGGCCGGCGCGCCATTTTGATTAGGCAAGACTTCACCATACATGCCGAGTGTCAGCAATGTTAAGGGATGCATCGCTTCATCAAGACGCAAGCCTTCCGTATAAGGCCAATCAAGCACGCGGTAGGAAAGGCCCGGCATTTCATCAGGCTTTGATGCAGTTGTGAATTTCACATAGCGCGCATTGGCGGTCGGCTCAACTTGGGCAAGAAGTTTTGACAAGGGAAAGCCAATCCACGGAATGACCATAGACCAAGCTTCCACGCAGCGCAGACGATAGATGCGTTCTTCAAGATCGAATTTCAAAAGCTCTTCGATTCCTATTGTCTTTGGCTTTGCGACTTCGCCACCAATCTCGATGGTCCACGGCTTTGTTGTAAATTTTCCGGCATTGCGCGCTGGGTCAGATTTAGACGTGCCTAATTCATAGAAATTATTATAGGTCGTCGCGAGCGTGCGATCCGTCACTGCGTCTGATGGCTTTGGAAAAGCATTTTGCGAAAATGAAAGAGATGTGGGTGATGTCGCACTCAAAGCCGTTGACGCAGCCAA
>RFZR01000150.1 GCA_009920595.1 Alphaproteobacteria bacterium
TGGATCAAAACCGTTGAATGGCTGCAATGGTATGATGTGCAAGCCGATCCCGGTGGCGTGCTTGAATCGGATTCGCATCAACGTGGATCGATTGAATGTCTCTCAGTACTTGAAGGCGAGATGGAAGTTGAAGTTGCGGGCGTCGTTCAAGTTGCGCGAGCTGGTGAAACATTACGCTATCGCTGCGACCGTCCGCATATTGTTCGTAATGCGTCAGATGCTCCCGCACACGCCACAATGGTGTGTATCCTCAAAGCGGCGGTGATGGAATAAACGGGCCCGAAGGCCCGTTTTTTATCAATATCGATTAGATCGCGCAGCGCGATAAGTAATCACTCAGCTGCTAAGCGACTTGCAGATTGGATCGCTTCGAAAATCCGGATCGGTGTTGCCGGCATCTGCAAATGACGAATGCCATAAGCACGATCAAGCGCATCAATCACCGCATTCATAACCGCAGGCGTTGATCCGATCGAACCCGCCTCACCCGCGCCTTTGATCCCCAAAGGATTGGTGGTCGACGGCACATTCTTCGTTTCAAAATGGAAATTCGGCAGATCGTCTGCACGCGGAAGCGTGTAATCCATCAAACTTGCCGAAATCAGCTGACCATCTTTATCAAAGACCGTATGTTCCAAAAGCGCTTGGCCAATGCCTTGCGCGACACCGCCATGCACTTGGCCAGCAAGCAACATTGGATTAACGGCGATGCCGAAATCGTCACAAATCGTATAATTCACGATTGCGACTGTGCCCGTCAACGGATCCACTTCCACTTCCGCAACATGGGTACCATTTGGATAGGTCGCGTCAGGCGGTGTGAATTCGCCTTTGCCCCGTGTCATATCGGGCGTGGCACCCGGCAATTTTGCGAGATCAGCAAAAGTGATTTTGCGATCGGTTCCTGCGACACGCACAGCCCCGTCAGCGATTTCAAGATCCGCAACTTTTGTTTCGAGTTTGTCAGAGGCAAGCTTTTTGAGTTTCTCCGACAAATCTTTCGCAGCGACGAAAGTGGAAACGCCGCCGACAGGGATCGAACGCGACCCCCCAGTCCCATGGCCGGTTGCAACGCGCGCTGTATCACCTTGCACGACTTTGATTTTGTCGAGCGGCAAATCAAGATGCTGCGAAGCAAATTGCGCATAAGCGGTTGCGTGACCTTGGCCATTTGATTGCGTGCCGGAATAAATCGTCACGCTGCCGTCTTTTTCGAGATCGACAACGACATCTTCGCCATCACCCCATGCCGTGCATTCGATATAGGTAGCCAAACCGATGCCACGCAATTTGCCATTCTTCTTCGACTCTTTGAGACGAGCCTTAAAGCCATCCCATTGCGAGACCGACAAAGCTTGCGTGAGATGTTGATCAAAATCACCCGTGTCATAAACACGATCACCAACCGGTGTCTTATAAGGCATGGCCGACGGCGCAATGAAATTCTTGCGGCGCAAAGCTTCAGGCTTCATGCCGAGTTCACGCGCCGCATAATCAACGAGACGTTCGAGATTATAAGCAGCTTCCGGACGGCCTGCCCCGCGATAAGCGTCAACCGGAACCGTATTCGTATAAACCGCACGCAATTTCACGGCGATCAACGGTGTCTTGTAAACGCCTGTCATCATCGATGCGCAGAGATAATGGATATAGGGACCGAATTGCGAAGCATAAGCACCGAGGTTACCGACAACGTCGGCCTTCAACGCCAAAAACTTTCCTGATTTATCGACAGCCAATTCCATCGACGTGATGTTATCGCGCCCATGAGCATCACCAATAAAATGATCACCACGATCGGCAATCCATTTCACCGGACGCTTCAAACGACGCGCAGCTTCCATCACCAACGGATATTCGCGATACATGAAAGTCTTTGTACCGAAACCGCCACCGACATCGCCGGTGACAACATGAACGCGATCCGCTTTCACTTTCAGAATCTTCTCGGCGAGAATGTCGCGCAGACCATGCACGCCTTGGCTTGAGACTGTGAGCTTGAAGCTTTTTGTTGCGGCATCATATTCGCCCACCGCACCGCGCGTTTCCATATAATTGGTGATCAAGCGGTTGTTATCGATTTCAAGCTTGATGACACGATCAGCTTTGGCAAAAGCCGCATCAACTTTTTTCACATCGCCGAGATTTTGCTCATAAGCGAGGTTGTCTTTCTGCTGCGCCCAAACGGCGGGCGCATTTTTTGAAAGCGCTGAGCGAATATCAACAACCGCCGGCAATGACTTATATTCAACTTCGATGGCCTCGGCGGCGTCCTTGGCTGCGTTTGTGGTTTCGGCGACAACAAAGGCAATCGCATCACCAACAAATTTCGCCGTGCCTTTGGCAAGCAGCGGAATGTTGGCGACATGGTTTTTTGAACCGTCATCATTCTCGAGCGGGGCGAGGCACGGCACGTCACCGAGATCCGCGAGATCCTCAGCTGTCAGGATAAGTTTTACCCCTTTGATGGCACGGGCCGCCTCGAGATCCTTGATCTTGAAGCTGGCGTGCGCATAGGGGCTCCGGAGCACAAAAGCGTGGAGAGATTTCTCGGGCGTGTAATCGGCCGTGTAATGGCCACCACCGGTCAGCAGACGAACATCTTCCACGCGGCGGATCGGTTGGCCGATCCCAAATTTCTTCACGCTCATTAGTTCACTCCCGTCTTTATCAAACTCTAATTTTGCACATTGTAAAAAACGAACCATGATTTGGCGAGATCATAGCACTGTGTCGCCTCGTCGCGGCGCGGATCTAAATCTTCGCCCTCACAGGCCCGTATCGACCGGACCGCCCGCCGCCACCCAATCGATAAACCCCCCAGCATAATGGGCGTCGATGGGCAGTCCTTGCTCAAAAGCCATGGCCGCAGCTGTCAAAGAGCGGCGGCCCGAGCGGCAGGAGAGCACAATCCGGCGGTCGCCGGCATCGGGGATATCCGCCACTGAAAATTGCGAAAGTGGGACAAGAAGCGACCCCGGAATATGCCCCGCCTCGAACTCATTGGATTCCCGAACATCAACAAGAAGGATTCGTCCGGAAGAAAGCCCCTCTCGGATGTCCTCGAAATTCAAATTCTCTACCGCTGGCGCCGCCATCTGAAATCCATCCCTGATTGGCCCGTATGCCGAGCCACGTTTTGCCGTTTCAGTCAAAAACTAAGGGGGAATCGCGGAGATGGGAAGGAGTCTCTCGGAAACCCAGTCATTCGCAAACGGATAATCCCCGTCAATCGGCGGCCAAGGAGGGGCGCCGACGGACGAGAGGGCTTTCCGCTTCTGGAAGGGACCGTTTTCGCGTTAAAGTCGCTTCACACCCTGATCGCCGACCTGAGCAGCAAGCTCTAAAAGCGTCAGATCATCGACGCGCCAAAGAGGTGCCAGCTCGGCCAGAGGCACAAGCACAAAGGCACGCTCGCGAAAACGTGGATGCGGCAATTCGACAAGATCGCTTTTCTGCTTCACGTCGTCATAGAGGATCAAATCAAGATCAATCACACGCGGGCCGAAACGCACCGCATGGGTTCGGTCACGTCCCATTTTGGTTTCAATATCGAGAAGAATTTGCATCAACGCATCAGGTTGAAGCGATGTCGAAATCAGCACGGCCGCATTGATAAAATCATCTTGTGCGACAGGGCCGACAGGCGTCGTGCGATAAAATGACGAACGCTTTTTGATGCTAATCGCAGGATCTTCAGAAAGATGATCGATGGCTTTTTGAAGAGCTGCCAGTGGATCGCCAATATTGCTTCCAAGGCTAATGAGCGCATCAGCCATCGCGTGAAAAATCCACCGTCACCGCTACGTCATCAAAAATCGCGGCGACAGGTGCTGAGGGTTTATGCACTGTCACAGACAAGTTTTGAATGGTCGGGAATTGAGCCATAATGGCGGAACCAACAGCAGAGGCCGCACGTTCGATGGTACGATATTTTTTCTCAAGAAACGCATCTTCGGCACAATGGATCACGTCTTCATAGGAAATCGTATCGTCCAGAAGATCGCTCTTCGTAGCCAAAACAGGCGCCACGATCAAAGACATATCGATGTAAAAACGTTGTCCGAGGCGTTGCTCCTCATCATTCACGCCATGATAAGCAAAAAGAGCGAGCTTTGTTACATTGATCCGAACGCGATCCATCACAGTCCTCTCAATCGATCAGTCACACGGGCAGCCTGCACCGCTTCTTTCACATCATGAACGCGGATCACATCGGCACCTTTCAAAATGGCAGCAGTGTGAAGCGCAATCGTTCCTGGAAGACGCTCATCCGTTTCGGACGGAATGATTTTTCCGATCATGGATTTGCGCGAGGCGCCGACAAGAACCGCACAACCTAAGTTTTTTAAACGCGGGACCGCCGCAATTGCTTCGAGATTTTGCTCGAGCGTTTTGCCAAAACCGATTCCCGGATCAAGCGCGATTACATCCCGTGAAACACCCGCCGCGAGCGCTTCCTTCAAAGACGCATCAAGAAAGCGAAGCATGTCTTCTACAATATCAATCGTTGGATCAATCGTGTCTCGATTATGCATGAGCACAACAGCGGCCTTATATTTGGCTGCCAAAGGTGCAAGACGCGGATCGCGCTTAAAGCCCCACACATCATTGATGATGGTCGCGCCATGAGCGAGCGCGGCCTCAGCAACCGGGGCTTTCATCGTATCGACAGAAATCGGGCAATTGATCCGACCACGTAACGCTTCAAGTACGGGAGTGAGCCGCGCAATCTCAGTCGAAGCGGATATCGGTTCATGTCCGGGCCTTGTTGATTCAGCGCCAATATCGATGATGTCGGCGCCCTCCTCAGCCATGCGGATCGCCTGCGCGACGGCATGATCGACA
>RFZR01000016.1 GCA_009920595.1 Alphaproteobacteria bacterium
CAAGGCCGTCGCCGATGTTGTGACGGGAGTCTATCGCAAAGAGATCGGCGCGATGAACGAAGCCTTCGGCCGCGCGCGGGATATGGTCGCGTCATTCAAAGAAAATGATGGTCGCCTGCCGCGTATCCTCGTTGCGAAAATGGGGCAGGATGGACATGATCGCGGTCAGAAAGTGATTGCGTCTGCATTTTCTGATTTGGGTTTTGATGTCGATGTTGGCGATCTCTTCTCGACGCCGGAAGAAGCGGCGAAAGAAGCGATTGAAAAGAATGTCCACGTTGTCGGCGTCTCGACGCTTGCAGCCGGCCATCTCACACTCGTGCCAGCTTTGAAGGCAGCGCTTGATCAGGCCGGTCGCTCGGACATCATGATTGTCGTTGGCGGCGTGATCCCTGAGCAGGATTTCGAGGCGTTAAAACAAGCAGGTGCCGACGCGATCTTCCCGCCTGGCACGGTCGTGTCCGACGCTGCCATGAATGTGCTTGATCGTTTGAATGAACGACGCGGTTATCGACAGACACGCGCCTGAAGGAGTTACTGCGTCTCGAAGATTTGCGCTTCGAAAGCTTGCGCTTGTCGTGCGTCATCCGGCGGCATTGCAAGCTGTGCACCAATTGCACGAATGGCCGCCGGCGCCGCCGCAAATGTGCCATGGCGGAAAAAATCGCCTGTATCGGTATTTGAAAGATCATAAACACGCACACCGAGTTTAGCGATTTCATCGCGTTGTGCTTTATCATTCAGATCAAGTGCACCAACGCGTTGACGATCGCCCGCCAAGACACTCGAGATATTGAGCGCCTTGTCATCAGCGGCGGCAAAAATTGAAACGCGCGCAAATGGACCAACACGCGCATATTGCTGCTTGAAGACCGCAAGATCGATATCGGGTGCAGCGAGCATCACTTCACCAAGACGACCCGAAAGATCACCGCGGCCACCAATCGCGGATTCACGCAACGCTTCCATCGTTAGCCATGTGCCCATTGAATGTGCGAGAATGTGAATGCGACCTACGCCCGGCATTGTGCCAAGTTCCGAGAGCACTGTTGTCAAATCATCGCGAGAGGCCGTTGCATTGTCCTTATCAGCACCATAAGCAAAAGCGCGATTTTGCGAGGGCCATGTGAAGAGAACCGGCACACCTGTAAATCCGGAGTCGGTCGCGATTTGCGCAAGGCGGAAACGCGCTTCATCATAACCCGTATTGAACCCGTGAACATAAACAAGAATATCGCGTGCCGTACCAACGCGACCCGAAAGCTGTGCTGAAATTTCAGCACGGAACCGATCATGATCAAGCACGCGCTGACTCAAAAAAGTGAAATGAGAATTCCGACTTTCTGATCCAAAGCTTGGCCGTTCAATTTGTCCGGTTTTATGATTTTTCGGAATATTGATGAGATTCATCAAATAATTTGTCGTTGATGAAAGCTCTGCCGTTACGGATCCATCACCATTCATTTTGCGTGATGTTGCAATGAAAATCGGCATCACATCACCAGTTTTCACTTCAGCCGTATCCGTGAACCGTGTGCCAGTGAATCCGCTCATGCATCCGGAAAGCATCATCAGCGCAATGCCAACAATACTGAGCTTTATGAGATGAGAGGACGGCTGGCGGATCATGTTCATTCGATAGATTGGTAAGTCTGGCGAGACGGCGCCTCTTTCAAGGGTGAATGAGGCGAGATTAGGACCAGCCCTGTTAAGCCCCTGTCAAAACGCGTGTGGGCTTTACGGACCCAACGGTCATTCCGTTCCAATTGGTTAATGTCGGCCACGCTTTCGCATCAAAAGCACTTCGCTCTTTATCACTCATCGTAAGGAAGCGATGAACAATGCCGGCGAGCATCGCTTGTGAGGCGCGCGTCTCGCCATCATCTGCTTTGAGCGCAATGCCCAAACCCTGTTCAGGCAAAGCCGCACAATAAACGCCTTCAGCGCCTGTTTTCACAAAAAGGCGTGCGCTGAAAATTTCCATGGCCACAGTATCAAGCCGACCTGTGCCAGCGACCATAAAGGGATGGGCTGCGGCCGCTCGCCGAAGCCGCGCAGCCGCTTTCGCTCGTTCAGGCGCAAGGCCTACGCCCGTGCCCAGCCTTGCGAAACCATGAGCGAGATTTTTGAGTGGCACGGCGTAAGTCGGAATGGAACATCCATCCGTGCCTGTCCATTCATCCCGCACGCGGAAGCCAGTCATTTCTTCACCGGCTGCGCGAATTTCCCTTTGCACGCGATGTTCGGGCTTGATGTAACCCGTGGGGTCTTCATCAAGGCCGCAAGCCAAGCAAATGAACCCGGAATGTTTGCCCGAGCAATTATTGTGAAGGGCCGACGGCTTTTGACCATTTGCTGCCAAAGCACGCTCTGCTGCCTTGTCCGACGGCCAATGTGCGCCGCATTCGAGGCAAGTCTGGTCGCGTCCTGCCTTTTTGAGGATACCCAAAGCGGTTTCCGCGTGTTTTGGCTCACCGGAATGAGACGAAATTGCGAGCGCTAATTCTTCATCAGTGAGACCGAATCGGTCCGCAATCCCTGATTCGACCAGTGGAAGCGCCTGGAAGGCTTTCACCGCAGAGCGTGGAAAAACGGGCGTTTCAATATCCCCAAGCTCGAGGACGATCCTGCCATCAGCATCGATGACGGCAACAGACCCCCGATGTTGGGATTCGACAGCTTGGCCACGATAAACTTCGACGAGAACGGGGTGGGTGCTCACAACAAACGCTCCATTAGATAGGACGAGGGTGGCAGTCGCACATCGCCGCTTTCGACACAAGGGAGCAGACTTTTCTTCGGCCTTGGGCTAGAGCGGTGGCGACGAGCGGGTCTCGAAACAGACGAATAGAATGCGGAGAACAGGTTCATGCGTATTGCCATGATTGGCGCGGGTTATGTCGGGTTGGTTTCGGGGGCCTGTTTTTCGGATTTCGGTCATGAAGTGATCTGCGTCGATGCGAGCCGCGATCGGATCGATGGACTGAATCGGGGCGAGATGCCGATTTACGAGCCTGGCCTTGCTGAACTTGTCGCAAAAAACACGCGTGAAGGTCGCCTCTCTTTCACAATGGATTTGCCCACCGCCGTTTCGAAAGCGGATGCCGTTTTCATTGCGGTTGGGACGCCCTCACGTCGTGGCGACGGTCACGCGGATTTATCTTATGTTTATGCCGCATCACGTCAGATCGCTGAAGCCATTCATCCCGATGCGATTGTGGTAACAAAATCAACTGTGCCTGTAGGGACGGGCGATGAGGTTGAACGGATTCTGCGTGAAGTACGACCCGATGATATGATCGAAGTTGTTTCCAATCCGGAATTTCTTCGTGAAGGTGCTGCTATTGGTGACTTCAAAAGACCAGATCGTATCGTAATTGGCACAACCAATGAACGCGCACGCAAAGTCATGACGGAAATTTATCGACCACTTTATCTTAATGAGCCGCCACTCGTTTTCACGGATCGTCGCACATCTGAATTGATCAAATATGCTGCGAATGCATTTCTTGCTGTCAAAATTACATACATCAACGAGATCGCCGATCTGTGTGAAGCGGTGGGTGCGAATGTGCAAGATGTTTCGCGTGGTATCGGATTGGATAACCGCATCGGCTCAAAATTTCTTCATCCTGGCCCCGGTTATGGCGGTTCATGCTTTCCAAAAGATACGCAAGCGCTTGTAAAAACGGCACAAGATGAAGGGGTTGCCTTGCGCATTGTTGAAAGTGTTGTGGCTGTCAATGATCAGCGCAAAAGAGGCATGGCACGTCGTGTTATTACTGCGCTTGGCGGTGATGTGCGTGGTAAAACCGTTGCAATTTTGGGATTAACATTTAAACCCAACACAGATGATATGCGTGATGCACCCTCGCTTGCTTTAATAACAGCACTTCAAGATGCAGGTGCGCAGATCCGTGCTTATGATCCACAAGGTATGGACGCTGCGGCGTCAATGACATTGAATGTGACTTTTGCCGACAATGCCTATGCGTGCGTTGAAAATTCTGACGCGCTTGTCATTGTCACTGAATGGGATGCGTTTCGTGCGCTTGATCTTGACCGTGTTCGGTCTTTGCTCAAAACACCCGTTCTTGTTGACTTACGCAATATCTACCGCCCGGTAGAAATGCGGGCAAAAGGGTTTCATTATATCAGCGTGGGTCGTCCGTGAATTGAAACGCAGCTTCGTCGACTGTTAGATTTAGCTTTTTGGTCGAAACGCTTTGCAGAATGTTTCATTCGTTTCAAAGCGATCACCGCCAATCAAATCAATGCAATAGGGAACTGCAGGAAATACAGCATCGAGACAAGTGCGTATCGCTGAAGGTTTTCCTGGCAGATTGATGATCAGACTCTTGCCGCGAATGCCCGCGGTTTGTCGCGAGAGAATGGCGGTTGGAACTTCCTTCAAACTGGCCATACGCATCAATTCGCCAAAACCAGGCATCATTTTTTCACACACCGATTCGGTCGCTTCCGGCGTGACATCGCGGAGCGCCGGGCCAGTACCGCCTGTGGTGAGTATCAATGAACAGGATTCGCGATCGGCAAGATCGGCGAGCGCGGCCATAATGGTTGATTTCTCATCAGGAATTAGAACCGATACCGGACGCCAGGGCGAGGCCAAAAGATCTGTCAAAGCGGCAATGATTCCCGGGCCGCCTTTGTCTTCATAATCACCGCGACTGGCGCGATCCGAGATCGTGACAATGCCAATCGGAAAAGCAGCGCTCGTGAATGTCATTCCCTATAAATCCTTATCGCAAACTTGACTCTCTGCGGTCTGACCGTGAAGTGACTTATTCGTAGCATGTGATGGACGCAATCGACAGGGATAGGCCGAGCATGGATCGGGACGCGCTGGCGGAACTCTTTGGGCAGATTGCTGTTCGCGCGGGCGCCATCATTCTTCCTCATCGCATCAGGCTTGATGAGGCGCGTCGAAAAGCGGATGGCAGTCCAGTCACTGATGCCGATGAGGCCTCGGAGCGGTTTATTCTGAGCGCGCTGCGTGACGCCGTGCCTGAAATTCCGGTGATTGCGGAAGAGGAACAAGCGGCTGGGATATCCCATGCCATCGCTGATCGATTTATCCTTGTTGATCCGCTCGATGGCACGCGCGAGTTTATTCGCGGGCGGGCTGAATTTGCCGTCAATATCGGCTTGATTGAGGGCGGTATTCCTGTAGCCGGCGCGATTTACGCGCCGCTTCTCTCAAAACTCTGGATTGGGGGAACGCGGGCATGGACGCTGACGATTGAGCCGGGTGAAATGCTTGGGGCAGCGAACGAGCGGCGGATAATTGCCACGCGAGACGCTCCCCAAGGGCTGCTCACGGTGGTGGCGAGCCGTTCACATCCCGACCGCGCGACCGGGGAATTTATCGAGTCACTCCCGATTGCGGAGCGGATTTCTGCCGGTTCCTCGCTTAAGTTTTGTCTTGTCGCGGAAGGGCGTGCGGATCTCTATCCGCGTTTTGGCCCGACGATGGAATGGGACGTGGCGGCCGGACATGCGATCATTTCCGCAGCGGGGGGCGTTGTCCTTGATGGATTTGGTCGTCCCTTTCGTTACGGGAAAGAGGGGTTTCAAAGTGGCGCCTTCGTCGCTTTCGGTCGTGAAAGTCTCGCGCGTCGGATTTTTTCGGCGTGATTGATTGGTGCAGATTCTGTGCCCACCTTGCGACATTCTGACGCTGAGTAATCATTTAACGTGAAGTCATGATTGCGGGACGGAATTTTCCCGTTAAGTTGACCATGTGTTAGTGAATGCATCGCAGAGATTTTTTCTCTGATGCTGCAAAGCAACAAAAATGCGCGAGGGGGCGCGAAAAGATGTCGGCTGAAAATTACGATGATCATGCCAAGAAAGAGGATATGAAAGTCCTCCATTCTATGGGCTATGCACAAGAACTCGAAAGATCGATGAGTGCATTTTCAAATTTTGCGATTTCATTTTCGATCATTTGTATTTTGTCGGGCGGTATTAACTCACTCGCTCAAGCAACGGCTGGAGCCGGCGGTGGCGCGATCGGCATCGGTTGGATTGTTGGTTGTGCGGTTTCTGCGGTCTTCGGGATCGCAATGGCGCAAATTGGTTCGGCCTATCCGACAGCGGGTGGTCTTTATCATTGGGGTTCGATTCTCGGGAACCGCTTCACTGGCTGGCTGACCGCTTGGCTCAATCTTTTAGGCCTTGTTACGGTTCTTGGCGCGATCAATGTCGGCACATGGAATTTCTTTGCCGGTGCGTTTGGATTTGATGCAACAAATCTCACCAACCAAATGATCTTCCTCGTTGTGATTACGGGTGCGCAAGCGCTCGTGAATCATTTCGGCATTCGTCTGACGGCGTTGCTTACCGATTTCTCCGGCTATTTGATTTTCGGTGCCGCACTCGCTTTGACGATCGGCTGTCTTATCGCCGCGGATCATTGGGACATTTCACGGCTTTGGACCTTTACAAATTATTCCGGTCAACCGGAAGAAGGCTCTGTGTGGCCACAATCTGATTCGTTGTTCCGAGTTTTCCTTCTGGGCCTCTTGCTGCCGATCTATACCATCACTGGCTATGATGCCTCCGCTCATACGTCTGAAGAAACGAAACGCGCTGCGCATTCCGTTCCACGTGGCATTGTCTCATCGATCCTGTGGTCATCGATTGCGGGCTGGATCATGCTTTCCGCTTTCGTGATGATGATCCCGGATATGGCCGAAGCCGCGAAGCAAGGCTGGAATGTCTTCTTCTGGGCTATTGATGCGAAAATGAACCCGACTTTCGCGAAGCTTCTTTATGTTGCGATTTTCATCTCGCAATGGCTTTGCGGCTTGGCGACAGTGACATCCGTATCGCGCATGATTTTTGCCTTCTCGCGTGACGGCGGTTTGCCCTTCTCGAAATCACTGGCCAGTGTGAGCAAAGCGCATCGCACACCAGTGGCTGCGATTTGGACAGGATCAATTCTGTCTGTGCTCTTTGTTTGGGGCACAACGGTGATCTCGATTGCCGGCTCGTCGGCCTATTCGATCGTCGTGTCCTGCACGGTGATCTTCCTGTTCCTGTCCTTCACGGTTCCGATTGCCTTGGGTCTCTTCGCGCATGGCACGCCGAAATGGAACAAGATGGGTCCTTGGGATTTAGGGCCGGGTCTCTTCAAACTCTTTGCTGTATTGTCGATCCTCGCCATGGCGTTGATCTTCTATCTTGGCATCCAGCCGCCGAATGATTGGGCACTGTCGATCACGGTCGGCTTCTTGATCCTGACCGGGATTATCTGGTTCGCCTTTGAAAATCGTCGCTTTCAAGGTCCGCCGATTGGCGATGTGATCGCCAAGCGTCAGGCCGAAATTGCAGCGGCGGAAGCGGCCATTGGCGAAAAATAAGGTGAGATCAGAAAGCGGCGGGCAATGTCCCGCCGCTTTTCATTTGCGGACTCAAGCGCCGCGAATATGCCGATATTGCTGAAGGAAAGTGGCTCTCAACCCGCGCGCACCATGACGGGTGAAATAACTCTGCCACTCCGTGAGTTCATCAAGCGTCAAACGATAACGTTCTGCGGCTTCCTCAAGACTGATGAGGCCCGCATGGATGGCTTCGATCAATTTGGCTTTCCGGCTCATGACCCAGCGGGTTTCATGGCTTGGCGGCAGATCGGCGAGCGAAAGCGCCGCAGCCGGAGCTTGGGACGAAACAGGCATGATACGCAACCTGATGCAAAAGAGACGCTACAACACGCGTGATTCGAACAACAAAAACCGAATCACCGAAGCTCTTCTACCATAGGACCTTAAAAATTTATGCTCGATCGCAATAAAAGCTGCAGCCGCGCCTTTTTTACGGCTTGCCAAGGCGCGTCGTGATGGCTTTCATGATCGCTGCCATTCACTATGGATTTGTAACCTCGCTCTGCCGCCCGGAGTCATCATGACGTCTTCCCCTGTTCTTAAAAATGCTGCCGATGCCCTTGCCTATGTCCGCAAACGCGATGTGCCCTATGTCCGTTTGGGTGTTTTCGACATGGATGGCGTGTTTCGCGGCAAATATGTCAATCGCGACAAATTCGAGAGCGCCATTGAGAAGGGCTTGGGTTTTTGCGACGTCATCGTGGGTTGGGATTCGAATGACCAGCTTTATGATAATGTGACGGTGACGGGTTGGCACACGGGTTATCCCGATGCCGAAGTGCGCATGGTGCCTGATACGATGCGCCTTATTCCGTTTGAAGATGATCTCCCTCTGTTTCTCTGCGAGTTCACCGGCAAATGGGAAGATGTGTGTCCGCGTGGCACATTGCGTCGTGTGTTGAAACGAGCGGCTGATCACGGCTTCCGAGTCAATGCGGCGGCTGAGTTCGAGTTTTTCCTTTTTGAAGAGACGCCCCATTCGGTGCGTGAGAAAAACTATCGCAATCTCAAAAACATTACGCCGGGTTTCTTTGGCTACTCCATGCTGCGTTCGTCGGTTCATGCCGATTTCTATCGCGATCTTTTGGATCTCGGTCGCAAGATGAATTTTGAAATTGAAGGTCTTCACACAGAGACGGGTCCGGGTGTGCTCGAAGCGGCGATTAAAGTGGATGAAGCACTCCATGCTGCCGATAAAGCAGCGCTCTTTAAAACCTATACGAAAGTTCTCGCGCAGAAGCGCGGTTGGATGGCCTCCTTCATGGCGAAGAGCTCGCATGACTGGCCGGGCCAATCAGGCCATTTGCATTTATCGCTCGCCGATAAAAAAACCGGCCGCGGTCTTTTTTACGATGCAAAGAAAAAACATAAAATGTCTGACACGATGCGCTGGTTTGTTGGCGGCCAACAGGCTTTGATGCCTGAACTTCTTGCAATGGTGGCGCTGACAGTGAATTCTTACACGCGTCTCATTCCAGGCTTCTGGGCGCCGACCGATTCAGCGTGGTCGGTTGATAATCGCACAACCGCATTGCGTGTCATTGAAGGATCTGAAAAATCGCAACGTGTTGAATATCGCGTCGCTGCGGCTGATATCAATCCTTATCTCGCGCTAGCCGCTGCTATCGGCTCAGGCCTTTGGGGCATTGAAAACAAAATCGAACCGGGTGATGCGCAAACCGGCAATGCCTATGAAGCCAAGCTTCCGAAAAACCGCGCACTTCCTCGCACTTTGTGGGAAGCGGCGCAGAGACTTAAAGGCTCGAAAGCGGCGCGCGATCTTTTCGGCGATGTCTTTGTTGACCATTTCGCAGCGACCCGTGAATGGGAAGAGCGCGAGTTCCGCCGCGCGATCACCGATTGGGAAATGCAACGCTATTTCGAGATCATTTGATTTGTCTTTTGATTTCGTGAAGCGCTCCCGTTGTTAAATTTTTTGCAATAGGGGCGCTTCATCGCGGTGCTTTCGCCCATGAGCCTTCTGACTTTCTAGAATCATTCACCTCGAGTTTCACCATGACCGACATTGTTTGTATTTCTCCCATTGATGGTCGCGAAGTGGCGCGTCGTCCGAGCGCCACTCCATCCGAAATTGATCGCGTTTTGAAAGAGGCACGCGCGGCGCAAAAAATTTGGCGCGATGTCCCGCTTGCTGAGCGAATGGCAAAACTGACGGCTTTTGTCGACTCAATGCTCACAATGTCTTCCGAGGCTGTGCCTGAACTCGCGATTCAAATGGGACGGCCGGTGAAATGGGGTGGTGAGTTTCGCGGTTTCGAAGAGCGCGCGCGTCATATGATCAAGATCGCGCCTGAAAGTCTCGCGCCGCATCTTCCTCAGCCGAAAGAGGGCTTCACGCGCTTTATTGAAAAGACTCCGGTCGGCATCGTGTTTGTGATTGCGCCTTGGAACTATCCCTATCTCACAGCGGTGAATTCGATTGTGCCAGCACTCATCGCGGGCAACGCTGTCATTCTCAAACACGCGGCGCAGACGCTTCTGATCGGTGAACGTTTTGCGAAAGCCATGGAAGCCGCGCATCTTCCAAAGGGCTTGTTTGCCAATCTTGTTTTAACGCATGAGGATACAGCTAAGATCTTGTCATCTCACGCGGTCGATCATTGCGTGTTCACCGGGTCTGTTGCTGGCGGTCGTGCGATTGAAAAGGCAGCCGCGGGCACATTTACAACCCTTGGCCTTGAGCTTGGTGGCAAAGATCCCGCTTATGTGAGAGCAGATGCGAATTTTGATCATGCGGTTGAAAATCTTGTTGATGGTGTGTTTTTCAACTCCGGCCAATCATGTTGCGGTATTGAACGTATCTATGTGCATGAAAGTCTTTATGATCGCTTCGTTGATGGTTTTGTCGCACTGACAAAAACCTATAAAATGGGTAACCCGCTCGATGAGAGCGTGACTCTCGGACCGCTCGCAACAGCAAAGGGCGCCGATCTTGTGCGTGCACAAATAAAAGAAGCGCTTTCGAAAGGTGTGAAAGCGCATATCGATGCGTCTCTTTTTCCGCTTGATAAAGGCACGGGCCCCTATCTGATGCCGCAAGTTTTGACAAATGTTGATCATTCAATGGCACTCATGCGCGAAGAAAATTTTGGTCCCGTTGTCGGCATCATGAAAGTTAAAGACGATGCCGAAGCGCTAAAACTTATGAATGACAGCCCTTATGGTTTGACGGCTGCGATCTGGACGCAAGATGAGGCAGCAGCACAACGTCTTGGCCGCGATATTGAAACGGGCACTGTTTTCATGAACCGCTGTGATTATCTTGATCCTGCACTCGCATGGACAGGCGTAAAAGACACAGGCCGTGGTGTTAGCCTCTCGGCAATCGGCTATGACACGCTCACGCGGGTGAAGAGTTATCACCTCCGCACACTTTAAAGTCTCTCAGTATTGAATAAGGCGAAACTCATGACAAACTCACCCACCGCCAATTGGAATTATCCGACTGCCGTCAAATTTGGTGCCGGACGCATCAAGGATTTGCCACAACTTTGCAAAGATAACGGCTTTAAAAACCCATTGCTTGTGACGGATCCTTTTCTTGCGACGCAGCCGATGGTTCATGATGCAGTGAACGCTTTGAAAGCAGCAGGTCTCGGTGTGGCTGTGTTTTCCGAGATCAAACCCAATCCGGTTGATTCAAATATTGAAGCGGGCTTGAAAGTTTACCGCGCTGGCAAACATGACAGCGTAATTGCCTTTGGAGGCGGCTCTGGTCTTGATGCCGGTAAAGTGATTGCGTTCATGGCCGGACAAACACGGCCAATGTGGGATTTCGAAGACATCGGCGATTGGTGGACGCGCGCGGACCCAAAAGGCATTGCACCCGTGATTGCGGTTCCGACAACCGCAGGGACAGGGTCTGAAGTGGGTCGAGCGGGCGTCATCACGCAAGAATCAACGCATACGAAGAAGGTGATTTTTCATCCCGGCATGATGCCGAAGGTGACGATTTGCGATCCGGAACTCACTGTTGGCATGCCGCCGAAAATCACGGCAGGTACAGGCATGGATGCGCTTGCGCATTGTCTAGAAGCCTATTCATCGCCTTTTTATCATCCGATGGGTGAGGGCATCGCGGTTGAAGGCATTCGCCTTGTGAAAGAATCGCTGCCGCGTGCATATAAAGACGGTAAAGACATTGAAGCGCGGGCACATATGATGTCGGCGGCGGCTATGGGCGCAACAGCGTTTCAAAAAGGTCTTGGTGCTATTCATGCGCTCTCCCATCCGGTGGGTGCGCTGCATGATACGCATCACGGCATGACGAATGCGGTGTTTATGCCTTATGTGCTGCAATTCAATCGTAAAGCCATTGAAACGAAAATCAAAAGACTTGCGGCCTATATTGGATTGGCGCCCGACTTTGACGCGTTCTTAAAATGGATTCTTGATCTGCGTTCAGAACTTCATGTGCCGCATACGTTGAAAGACTTTGGCGTTGGTAAAGAGAATTTTGCTTTGATGGCAAAAATGGCTCCCGATGATCCGACTGCCGGTGGCAATCCTGTGCCGCTGACTGAAAAAGATGCGCATGATCTTTTTGAGAAAGCCTATTCGGGTACGCTCTGATTATAATTGGCAAGAACTTGTTATAATTGACAAGAACTTGGATCACGCTTCCGATCATAAATTGGAGGCGTGATTTTCACATCAGTCAGTTGATAGATTGCAAAAGACTCGATCGAGACCGCTCCATATTTTCGTGAGACAGTCCCGATTTTTTCAACTTGACCGATGCAACGGCTAAGATTTTTCAAGGCTCCGTCCGCAGCGTGATCCCACATAATGAAAAGTGCCGGCTTGGCGGTCAGTATTGGATCTGGGGGCGGCATGAAGCCATAGCGAATTCGCTCATTGATTTGAATGACATTCATTGTGCCATGAAGCGCAAAGCCTAATCCGCCCGTATGTTCATAGCTTGCCGTGGCAATCCAACTGAGTCCTTTTTCTTTTGCGATGTTTTCAAGCTCTTTACCCAATTCAACCCATCCGCGTGTGAGCATCGCTGGATTGCGATCAGGGGAAATGGGTAAGAAGGGATGAATGATTTCAAGAAAGACGAGAGCGAGAATTGCATAACCGAGAGCAAAAGCAGATCGTTTCAAAAAGCGATTTTTTATTTTTTCAAGCGTGATCGCCGCAAGAATCGCAAATGCTGGCATAAGGGGTGCAGGCCAATTGGCATTCACACGATCATGTAAAGCATGGAGGAGAAGATAGACCGCAAATGGCAGCGAGGTGGCAATTACTAGTGTTGTTGATCCGCTTCGTGAAGGAATGAGACTCTGAAGATTGCGCGAAAAAGAATAAAGTGCGATTGCGCCAATAATGGGCGTCATCAAGAGCCATTGTGCACCAATCAAATCAAACAAATAATGCGGTTCAAAACTCTCACCTTGTGTACGTGATAATTGCTTTGCGAAAGACACATAGTCATGCGCTGCATTCCAATAAAGCACGGGTGAGAAAAAGAGGATCGCAAGAAGTGCCCCAAGATAGGGAAGCGGATGCGAGAACCAATGTCTTTGGGTTTTGTCGATCAACATCCATAATGAAATACCGAGCCCGAGAAAGACGCCCGAATATTTTGAAAGAAGATCAAGCCCAATCAGCGCACCGATAAGGAGCCACCATTTTGCATTCTGCGAAGCGCGTAATTCCGCGAGTGCCCATAAAGTTAAGCCCCAGAAAAACACGCTCGGTACATCGGGTGTCATCACAATGCTGCCAACCGACGGCAGCAGCATGGCGTTAAAAACGAGAACGGAGAGCGTGGCGACCGGCCGGTCAAAAAGAAGAAACGTCGTTCGCCATAAAAGGAGCGAGCCGATCAGGGCGGACAGAGGCCCGAGAAGCCTGGTGCCAAGAGCTGTGTCACCGACAATGCCCTGTCCAAGCGCGACCCACCACGCCACCATGGGCGCGTGGTCGAAATAGCCCCATGCGGGAAAAAGTCCCCAAAGCCGGTAATAGGCTTCATCGAATACCAGCCCTGTACCTGCCGCAATCGAGAGCCGAATAGCCGTAAGAGCTATTAAAAGAAGAAGAATGACCCCTGATGGGCGGATATTTGAAGGAGTTGGGGCCATCTTTTGTGCTTCGGGGGGTGAATTCGAATCGCTCGCACCTTGGCACCCGCCTCCGCTGCCGTCCATCCGGTTCGGCATTTTACGGGGCGTGAAACTCTTGCCAGCCTAATTCTCCTATGAGACGATGGAAATTGAGGGGGATGGTGATTGCGTGCCCGTTAAGTTTTGGGGCCGGAAGCCGTTTTACTCTTGTCCTTGTTGTGTGTTTCTTGAGTAAGGCGGGAGCCGCCCCTATGGCCGAACGTTCCAATTCCCGGGGGGTGCCGGCCATTATGGGTGCGGAGGAAAATCGCCCCGCGCCTTTCGAAACAATCACCAATGAAAATCATTATGATTATGATGGTGCGCAAGATGCTGAATTTGCACGCGAGCCACCAATTGAAATTGTCATCAATCCGAGTGAACTCAAAGAAAAAATTCTCGATTATCTCGGTGCGGTTCTTGCGCGCTGCTGGATTGATCGCTCGCTCCTCGGTGAAATCGAACGTGACGCGCATCGTACATTGCGCCATCTCGGCATTCTGCTTCCGCCGGAAATTGAAATCAAAGTCGAACGTCCTGGTCGTGATCGTCCCCGCCTTGTGATTTTTGAATGGGATGAGAACCGCCGCTTTAAGCGTCGCGTTTGTTATCTTCAGCTTTTGATGATGGCGGGCAAATAGGCTTGTGGACTGACGGCTGAATGCGCTCTGGTCCTGTCTCTTGTGCACTGTCGAATTACGCTCACTGAAAGAAAATCAAAAAGGTGAGCGATGATCTTCCCTGAATTTTTGTTGTCAGCTTCGCCCTTCGCGCTGGCTGTTATGATCATTGGACTCTTCATCGCGTCACTCGCGCGTGGCTATTCCGGCTTTGGGTTTTCCGCTGTTCTGGTTTCAAGTTGGTCGCTTGTCGATGTGCCTGCACGCGCAATCGGTATTGCACTGCTTCTCGAAGTGATTGCGAGTTGCGTGCAGGCCTTTTCGGTGTGGCGTGATATTCCCTGGCGTCGTGTTGTGTTTCTCCTTTTAGGCGCAGCGATTGGAACTGGACCGGGTGTTCTTTTGCTTTCAAATATCCCCGCCGATCAGCTGAAACTCGGATTGTCGCTCTTTGTGTTAGTCGCTGCCTTTCTGCTCTTACGCGGATGGAAGCTTAGAAAAAAAGCCAATGACAAAGGCACGCTTGCGGTGGGCATCGCTTCTGGTGTTGCCAATGGTGCGGTGGGTATGGGCGGCTTGCCTGTTGCACTTTTTCTCACGGCCGATGGTGATACACCCGCTAAAATTCGTGCGGCGGTTACGGCCTATTTCTTTCTGCTCGACATCATGGGTTTGGCCTTTCTCCTCAATGCTGGCCTTGTTGATGACGACACAGTTAAAACAGCCGCAATGGCTTTTCCTGTGCTGTTGATAGGAATGACCCTTGGCACTCGGCATTTTCTTGGGGCAACGGCTGAAGGTTTTCGCCGCATCACTTTGTTCATGTTGATCTTCATTGCGCTTGCCGGAATTATCCGTAGTCTGCTTTCCTGAAAACGGAGACTTATTCATGCGTGATCTACATTTGCCAGGACGCTCTGTGTCCTATGGGAGCCATGGAGCGGCTGCGACGTCGCAACAATTATCAACCTTGATCGCGCTTGAAACCTTAAGACATGGCGGCAATGCAATGGATGCGGCATTGACCGCATCGGCCGTTCAATGTGTGATTGAGCCACATAATACCGGAATTGGTGGCGATTGTTTTGCACTTTACTGGCGCGCCGATCAGAAAAAACTTTATGCGCTGAATGGCTCCGGTTGGGCGCCCGCTGGCCTCACTGATAGAATATTGCGGGATCAAGGGCTGAACGCGATTGAAACTGAATCAATTCATGCAGTGACAATTCCCGGCGCCATTGATGCGTGGTCGAGATTGCTTGCGGATCACGGCACAAAATCTTTCGCTGATATTCTTGCGCCGGCCATCGAGCTTGCTGAAAAAGGCTTTATTCTTCACGAACGCGCTGCTGCGGATTGGGCCGAAGAAGAAGCTAAACTACAAAAGGACGAAGGTGCACGTGCGCAACTCCTTAAGGGTGGGCGCGCACCGCGTGTCGGTGAGAAGATTCAGTTTCCTGAATTGGCCAAGACGCTACGCCTCCTTGCGAATGAGGGACGCGATGCTTTCTATCAAGGCACGATTGCTAAATCGCTTGTCGATTTTGCGCAAAGACAAGGCGGAACCCATACGCTTGCTGATTTTTCTGAATTCGCAACCCATTATGTTGATCCGATTAAAGCGAATTATCGCGGTGTCGATCTCTATCAAATTCCGCCGAGCGGGCAGGGCCTTACCGCGCTCGTTCTCCTAAATATTCTTGAGGGCTATCAAACAAAATCGATGGATCCCTTGAGTGCGGATCGCTTCCATCTGCAAATTGAAGCCACACAATTGGCCTATTCAGTTCGTGATGCATTCGTGGCCGATCCTGCTTTTGCGGATGTACCTGTTGACCGACTTTTGTCAAAGTCTTTTGCCGATGAGTTGCGTGCCAAAATCGATATGAAAAAAGCGGGTCACGCGCCTTCCCAAAAATCATCAACCTATCAACGCGATACGATTTATCTCACAGTCGCTGATCGTTTCGGCAATATGTGTTCTTTTATCAATTCGCTTTATTTTTCTTTTGGCACCGGCAAAGTTGATCCTGCGACGGGCATTGCGTTGCAAAATCGTGGAGCCTGTTTCCGCGTTGAGCCGGGGCATCCGAATAATGTAGAACCGCGCAAAAGGCCTCTTCATACGATTATTCCTGCGATGGCTTTAAGAGACGGGAAGCCGTGGCTTTCCTATGGCGTGATGGGGGGTGCCTATCAGCCCGTTGG